>NZ_JAHZOE010000060.1:0-1528 GCF_019448545.1 Anoxybacillus sp. ST4
CAAAGTGTTGAAAAAGTGGGGAGTCAAGAAAAAGTTCACTTTCCTCGTGAATTTTTTCTTCTTTTCTTTTTTCCTTATTTGTGGTAACTTAAATCTATACCATGTGATTGAAGGGATCGTAACTTGGTCCACTTCTTGAGGTTTTGGATCATGGCGGTGATCCAAACCTGAATCTGTACGTATGGAACTCCGCGGTATCGTGCAAAACGAAGTCCGTGGAGTTCTTTACTTTCTGCAAAGCTTCGTTCAATGGTCGCAGGGCGAACAAGGCGAAAAACTTTCCCTTTTTCAGATAGTCGACGTTTTTTCATTTGTTGGTAAACCTCTTGATGAACGGAGACTCGAAAGACGCGATCGCCTTTTCCGTTCGCCGCAGGGCAATTCGCACAACTGCCTTTGACATCAGGTTTGTATTCATGATACCCCGATCGAGTAGATGTGGAATAGAGAAATTTTACTCCACAAGGGCAAACATAGACGTCTTCCTTCACTAAACGGAATTGACTGGAACGACATTTTGAATGTTCCTTTCGATGAAATCGGCGATAAGAAACATAGGCATGGATCCCTTTGTCTTCGAGCTCTCGTCCAAGACGTGCATTATAATAGCCTGCGTCTAATACGATATTTTCCGGTGTATAACCGACCCGTTGTTTGACTCGGTCGATGCGTTCAATGAGCACACGATGTCCTGGCACATTTGCCGATGTGACGTAGGCATCCAGAATGAAATTGTGTAGTGTGTCGACAATCCGATGATCATGGTAAGCAAATAAACCTCTTGGATCATGTTTGACGGATAGCCCTGCATCGGGATCTGTGGTACTGCAAATCACTTCTTTCTCTACCTCTTTCGGTGGTTTTGGATCTAAAGGTTTTTTGTCGTGTTGTAAGCGCTTTTTATTTACGAGCTGTAACACGTACTCATCTTCCTTCTCCACCACTTTTCGAACCACTTTCACGCGTTTCCGTTTGTTCGCATTGGCTTTCAACTCGGTTTCATCTGAAGCCCATGTTTCTGGGGATAAGAAGCCTTCTTTTTTAATCTGTAAGAGTACATATTCAAATAATGCTTCCCATGTTTTCGGATCGACGCGATGGCGCAAAAATTTTGAAACGCTGGAGTGACATGGAGCAGAAGCGTCCATGGAAAGACCTAGAAACCATCGGTACGTGATATGTTGGTCAATTTGTTTACAAGTGAAACGAACAGAACGAAACCCTTCAACATATTGAATGATCAAAATTTTTACTAACATCAAAGGATCAAGGGATGGACGACCTTTGTCCTCTGAATAAAACGGTTTTAATAAGGAGTACACGTAATCCCAATCCATCACTTTATCGATTTGAACAAGTAAATGACGTTTGTCGTACATTTTTTCATACGCTTTTCTGTTCTTTTTCAATTCTGACTTGGAGAAAGGACGGTACATACTTCTACCTCTCCTTCTTCATAGTTTTCCTTTAACATATTAACAAAAGAAAAACGATTTTGTCCTTGACAAAATCGTTTTTCAACAGTCTG
>NZ_JAHZOE010000061.1:0-1517 GCF_019448545.1 Anoxybacillus sp. ST4
CGTCGTCGGTAGGGGAGCGTTCTAAGGGCGTCGAAGCTAGACCGGAAGGACTAGTGGAGCGCTTAGAAGTGAGAATGCCGGTGTGAGTAGCGAAAACAGAGGTGAGAATCCTCTGCACCGAAAGCCTAAGGTTTCCTGAGGAAGGCTCGTCCGCTCAGGGTTAGTCGGGACCTAAGCCGAGGCCGAAAGGCGTAGGCGATGGACAACAGGTTGATATTCCTGTACCACCTCCTCACCGTTTGAGCAATGGGGGGACGCAGGAGGATAGGGTCAGCGCGCGACTGGTTGTGCGCGTCCAAGCAGTTAGGCGCCTCAAGTAGGCAAATCCGCTTGAGTAGGCTGAGCTGTGATGGCGAGGGAAATAAAGTACCGAAGTGCCTGATTCCACACTGCCAAGAAAAGCCTCTAGCGAGGTGAGAGGTGCCCGTACCGCAAACCGACACAGGTAGGCGAGGAGAGAATCCTAAGGTGCGCGGGAGAACTCTCGTTAAGGAACTCGGCAAAATGACCCCGTAACTTCGGGAGAAGGGGTGCTCCCTCGGGTGATGAGCCCAGGGGAGCCGCAGTGAAAAGGCCCAAGCGACTGTTTATCAAAAACACAGGTCTCTGCGAAGCCGTAAGGCGAAGTATAGGGGCTGACACCTGCCCGGTGCTGGAAGGTTAAGGGGAGCGCTTAGCGCAAGCGAAGGTGCGAACCGAAGCCCCAGTAAACGGCGGCCGTAACTATAACGGTCCTAAGGTAGCGAAATTCCTTGTCGGGTAAGTTCCGACCCGCACGAAAGGTGTAACGACTTGGGCACTGTCTCAACGAGAGACCCGGTGAAATCATAGTACCTGTGAAGATGCAGGTTACCCGCGACAGGACGGAAAGACCCCGTGGAGCTTTACTGCAGCCTGATATTGAATGTTGGTGCGACATGTACAGCATAGGTGGGAGACTGAGAAGCCTGGACGCCAGTCTAGGTGGAGTCGCCGTTGGGATACCACCCTTGTCGTACTGAGATTCTAACCCGCACCCCTGATCGGGGTGGGAGACAGTGTCAGGTGGGCAGTTTGACTGGGGCGGTCGCCTCCCAAAGCGTAACGGAGGCGCCCAAAGGTTCCCTCAGAATGGTTGGAAATCATTCGAAGAGTGTAAAGGCAGAAGGGAGCTTGACTGCGAGACCTACAAGTCGAGCAGGGACGAAAGTCGGGCTTAGTGATCCGGTGGTTCCGAATGGAAGGGCCATCGCTCAACGGATAAAAGCTACCCCGGGGATAACAGGCTTATCTCCCCCAAGAGTCCACATCGACGGGGAGGTTTGGCACCTCGATGTCGGCTCATCGCATCCTGGGGCTGTAGTCGGTCCCAAGGGTTGGGCTGTTCGCCCATTAAAGCGGTACGCGAGCTGGGTTCAGAACGTCGTGAGACAGTTCGGTCCCTATCCGTCGCGGGCGTAGGAAATTTGAGAGGAGCTGTCCTTAGTACGAGAGGACCGGGATGGACGCACCGCTGGTGTACCAGTTGTTCCGCCAGG
>NZ_JAHZOE010000062.1:0-1387 GCF_019448545.1 Anoxybacillus sp. ST4
AAATTGTTCTTTGAAAACTAGATAACAGGCTGAAAAGTGTGTTTAGTTAAGTTAGAAAGGGCGCACGGTGGATGCCTTGGCACTAGGAGCCGATGAAGGACGGGACAAACACCGATATGCTTCGGGGAGCTGTAAGTAAGCGTTGATCCGGAGATTTCCGAATGGGGAAACCCACTGTCCGTAATGGGGCAGTATCCATACGTGAATCCATAGCGTATGGAGGGCACACCCGGGGAACTGAAACATCTAAGTACCCGGAGGAGAAGAAAGCAAAAGCGATTCCCTGAGTAGCGGCGAGCGAAACGGGAACAGCCCAAACCAAGAGGCTTGCCTCTTGGGGTTGTAGGACACTCAATACGGAGTGACAAAGGAACGGAGTAGATGAAGCGGTCTGGAAAGGCCCGCCAGAGGAGGTAACAGCCCTGTAGTCGAAACTTCGTTCCCTCCTGAGTGGATCCTGAGTACGGCGGGACACGAGGAATCCCGTCGGAAGCAGGGAGGACCATCTCCCAAGGCTAAATACTCCCTAGTGACCGATAGTGAACCAGTACCGTGAGGGAAAGGTGAAAAGCACCCCGGGAGGGGAGTGAAAGAGAACCTGAAACCGTGTGCCTACAAGTAGTCAGAGCCCGTTTATGGGTGATGGCGTGCCTTTTGTAGAATGAACCGGCGAGTTACGATCTCGTGCGAGGTTAAGTCGAAAAGACGGAGCCGCAGCGAAAGCGAGTCTGAATAGGGCGTATAGTACGAGGTCGTAGACCCGAAACCAGGTGATCTACCCATGTCCAGGGTGAAGGTAGGGTAATACCTACTGGAGGCCCGAACCCACGCACGTTGAAAAGTGCGGGGATGAGGTGTGGGTAGGGGTGAAATGCCAATCGAACTTGGAGATAGCTGGTTCTCCCCGAAATAGCTTTAGGGCTAGCCTCGAGTGAAGAGTCTTGGAGGTAGAGCACTGATTGGGCTAGGGGCCCTCATCGGGTTACCGAACTCAGTCAAACTCCGAATGCCAATGACTTATACTCGGGAGTCAGACTACGAGTGATAAGATCCGTGGTCAAGAGGGAAACAGCCCAGATCACCAGCTAAGGTCCCAAAGTGTACGTTAAGTGGAAAAGGATGTGGAGTTGCTTAGACAACCAGGATGTTGGCTTAGAAGCAGCCACCATTTAAAGAGTGCGTAATAGCTCACTGGTCGAGTGACTCTGCGCCGAAAATGTACCGGGGCTAAACGTACCACCGAAGCTGTGGGACGACTTACGTCGTCGGTAGGGGAGCGTTCTAAGGGCGTCGAAGCTAGACCGGAAGGACTAGTGGAGCGCTTAGAAGTGAGAATGCCGGTGTGAGTAGCGAAAACAGAGGTGAGAATCCTCTGCACCGAAAGCCT
>NZ_JAHZOE010000063.1:0-1263 GCF_019448545.1 Anoxybacillus sp. ST4
AGTTACGATCCCTTCAATCACATGGTATAGATTTAAGTTACCACAAATAAGGAAAAAAGAAAAGAAGAAAAAATTCACGAGGAAAGTGAACTTTTTCTTGACTCCCCACTTTTTCAACACTTTGAAATAAAATGAGGCTTGCCGCCTCATTTTATTTCTTTGCTTTTGATATGAGCGTTGTTGACAAGATCGGATATCGTTACGCTCCTATATCCTTCTTTTTTCATCCATACGATAATTTGCTCTAATGCTGAAGCCGTTTGTTTAGCTGAATCTGATGCATGAAGCAGCACAATATCACCGCTTTTCGCGTTTTTTGTAACATTTTCAACAATTGCATGTACTCCAGGACTAAGCCAATCTTTTGAATCAACGCTCCAATGGACGACGGTATGACCAAAGGAGTGAACAACTTTCAACACGTTTTTATTAAAATTTCCTGTCGGCACACGAAGGAAAGGAGTATGTTTAATGCCTAACGTATCAAACACTTTCTTAGCTTGTGCTAAATCGCGAATAATTTTCCCTCGCTCAAGTTCAGTATAATTTTTGTACTCATAACCCATGCTACCGATTTCGTGGCCATCTTCAACAATTTTTTTTACGATGCGAGGGTGACGTTCCGCCCAAGAAGCAGATAAGAAAAATGTAGCTTTTACCCCGTGTTTTTTTAATACGTTTAAAACAGTCAAAGCATTTGTTTCCCCCCAACTAATGTCAAATGTCAAAGCAAGCTCGTTTTTTTTATTTTCGACTTTGTAAATGGCTTTTGGTCCGGGATCGGAGGAAAATACAGATTCGTTTGTAAGTTGTTGAATATAAAAAATAGAGGCTGTGACAAAGGCGATTGATATAATGAGAAGCCATTTTTTTATTTTTTTTCCGTCGAGTATATAAAAAAACTTCAATATTTATCCCCCCTTGTCCTTTTTATGACCATCTTATGCAAGAAATAACACGATATGATCAATGAATAAATGAGAACATTTTTTTAAAAAATACTATTGACAATAAAATAAGACGTATGTTAGATTAATAAACGTCGTCAGCGAAGAAAAAACGACTGATGATAAAAGAAAAGTGATTGACAATAGAAAAAACAAATGTTATAATGATTGAGCCGTCGTTTGACGGAAATGTTCCTTGAAAACTGAACGAAGCGAAAAGCGTACAGAAGCTAAGGATAACTTTTCTATGGAGAGTTTGATCCTGGCTCAGGACGAACGCTGGCGGCGTGCCTAATACATGCAAGTCGAGCGGACG
>NZ_JAHZOE010000064.1:0-1003 GCF_019448545.1 Anoxybacillus sp. ST4
AAGCATCGTTTCCACACTTACGAAACACGAAAAAAACGTGTGGGACTCGTTGTGTCTTCTGTTGGCAGGCGAAACGATCGATCGAGTTCTTTCCGCTACCTAGGGCATTTTCTATGACAGAAATGCCCTATATGTGCTAGGCTACTTTACACACTAGCACTGGGGGGGAATAGTTACAGTTAAAGAGTAAATATCGTCAAATATACCCTTTAATGTATTTTCTACTTCCCATACATCAATAGCATCAATAGTTTCCAAAATTTTATCAACATCAGAAGATTTATGTATACCTAAAAGCTCCTCCTGGCCAAAGAAAAACATCCTTTGTATCGTATTCTCAGTTAAAAATATTATTTCGCTCTTAAGAACTCTTTTAGAACGATTAAATTCATCTAGTGTAATCCCTACTTCTTTGACACTTTCAATAACTTCCATAATTGCACTATGCACATCCCACAAATTTTCTTTGCCCGTTGAAGCTAAGATTCGAAACAATCCTACCTCTTCAAACACTATTGGATGAGACTGGATATTATAGACTAGCCCTCTTTCTTCACGTAACACCTTGTTTAATCGAGAATTTCTTCCTACTCCAAAAAGATGGCTCATAATATAATAAGTATAATACTCACGCATAGGAACATCAGATGAAATAGCAGGAAACAATATACACATGTGAGACTGGTATTCTTGACTGTGGATAGGAATGTAATTAATACCTCCATTAAACATTATAGGTTGTGTTTTCTTTTCTACTGTCTTTCCGAAACCGATATTTTCTAATATTTTCACTATATCATGTAACATGTCCTCTTTTACATCTCCTGAAATCGAAACAACAGTATTATTTGATAAATAAAATTTCCGATAAAACTCATGTAACTATTCACCCCAGTGCTAGTGTATAAAAAAGCCCAGCACAAATAGGGCATTTCGGTCATAGAAAATGCCCTAGGTAGCGGAAAGAACTCGATCGATCGTTTCGCCTGCCAACAGAAGACAC
>NZ_JAHZOE010000065.1:0-841 GCF_019448545.1 Anoxybacillus sp. ST4
GTGGATCATAGCCATATTCCTTCATCAGAAAATTCTCTACAGCCTCCCAAATCGGTTCATTCGTTTGATGAACCATATACCGTCGATTCACTAAGGATACGCGCTTCCCGTTTTTCTCCCATCCTTGATGAATCGTGATGATCTTTTCTTCTTTCCCTTTGATGCGGCTTCGTTGACGTTTCACGTATAACCCGTCCGCTTCGATAAAAAACACGCGCCCTTTTTTCTCCATCTCACGGTGTCCTATGACTTCTGCCTCGACAACCAACTGGCGAATCGTCTCGTGGCTCATGCACGCATATCCCACCAGTTTTTCAAGGGACTGCGCAGCTTGTCGATACGATGAGCCTGTCACTGCCAGATGAATCGCTGTTTCTTCTAAAAGCGGACTGACTCCGTGTGCTCCCTCAAACTGAAGAAACGCATCTAACAAACATATATACTCCTGTTTTTCTCGATCGAAATAGTAGTTCCGCTTGACTTCCACTTCTCCAAACATTGTCTGCATCCGTATCATCCGTTTATCTTTGAGCGCATACCGTTTCTTATCTCGTTTTTCCGCCAATGTGTGATCGATGTCCTCCAACAGCTGTTGAAGCAGTTGACCGTATTCTTTTTGCATATGTCTAAACAAAGATTGCTCAATGTCTTTCAATGTGACTCCATCTGTGATATAATCCTGCATGGGCTCCACTCCTTTCTTTGGTTGTTTTTTTGCACTTACTACCTTACCAGGAGGAGAGCCCGTTTTTCATCTATTTTGCTTACATATCTGACAGGTTCCTTATTATACCAAATCAGGAACCTGTCTTTTTTTCTCCCACAAACATTTTACTCATAC
>NZ_JAHZOE010000066.1:0-702 GCF_019448545.1 Anoxybacillus sp. ST4
AAACGATGCTTCTTGCGATGCAAAACGACTGCGCGAACGTTTCGTCACGAAATGTACCCGAGATGTTCTCTTTGACTTTGACCATGCGAAGATCTCGCTCGGCTTGGTTATTGTCAAAGGGAACATGCACTTCATATAAGAAACGCAGCGCTTCTTCCTTTCGTTTTTGAAGCCGTCGAATAAAAGCGAGTGCTTTTTTCGGAAGAGGTGTCATCGTTTCCAATCGGTGCTGTGCTTTCGCTAGGATACGATCATACACTCGTTCCCATCGTTTCGCTTCTTCTTCGGAAAGTGCACCGTGATGCGCTTCGACTGCCTGTTTGGCGGCTAACAGAAACGTGGTCATGCGCGATGCCCATGTATGGCCTTGTTCGATGAAGCCTTTTAGCTCACGTAAATGATGGGCATGGCAAAGAGCATGTGTGGCTTTCGTGTATCTCGGATACGTACCGAATGCATCATGCATCATCGTCCCTTTGTATTGTGGAAGAATCCCGATCTCATCCGTTGCTTTCTTTCCACGAGAAGCGTGAAAAGCCAAGTACGTATATGTCGACGTACATGCGACATGCACCCATGCGAGTTTACCATTGATGCGCAAACTCGTTTCATCGACATGCAAGATGTTAGAGTCAAGTAAGGCGTCTTCGATCATGTCCATATTGGATTCCAGCGCTTCGCGTCCTCGTTTCACCATATTGG
>NZ_JAHZOE010000067.1:0-686 GCF_019448545.1 Anoxybacillus sp. ST4
TTGTGTCTTCTGTTGGCAGGCGAAACGATCGATCGAGTTCTTTCCGCTACCTAGGGCATTTTCTATGACCGAAATGCCCTATTTGTGCTGGGCTTTTTTATACACTAGCACTGGGGTGAATAGTTACGAATAAACTCTCTTTCATTCCCTTCATACAAAACTTTTCCCCTATTATCATATAAAACATATTTTTTAGCTTTAGAAATTTGCTTCCACGTTAAACGCAGGCTATCCTCAGATTTTTCAATTAAATAAACCTCAATATAGTCTCCTGAAGAACTATCAGTAATAGTACCAAGAAACAACAATAAGACAACACTAATTGTTAAGGAGACAACTTTTTTCATAAAAAACACACCACTCTTTCTATATTTTTATAATAATTCATCTTTATACCACTGTAAAAAAAAAAAAAAAACCTGTCAAGTATGTTCGAGTCTTAAACGTTCGACATTTTTTTACAAATCTTTTAATCAAACAATAAAGAACAACATTTTTGTAACTATTCGCCCCAATAGTAGTATGTAAAGAAGCGCAACACAAATAGGGCATCCCCGTAATAGAAAATGCCCTAAGTGGTAGAAAGCACACGATCGAGCGTGTCGCCCGTCAACAGAAGACACAACGAGTCCCACACGTTTTTTTCGTGTTTCGTAAGTGTGGAAACGATGCTTCTTGCGATGCAA
>NZ_JAHZOE010000068.1:0-661 GCF_019448545.1 Anoxybacillus sp. ST4
CTATATACATGCACCTTAAAACCATGACTTCTGTATGAACACCTTTTTTCATGGCTATACTGCTCCTAAATATTTCTATACAAAAGGAGCGGAATTGGCATGAAACGTCTGAAAATCACAAATGATCACGGCTGGACACCTCGAACCCTTCGGAAACAAGAACGGAAAATCAAAGATGCTTCCCTTCGTGTTCGGGTGACCGCTGTTCGTCTTGTCATGGAAGGTCACCTCGGTAAAGATGTCGCGAAAATGGTCAACGTATGCCGTCAATCGGTTGCCCTCTACGTTGCGCGATTTAATCAAGGTGGGCTCGATCATCTACTCGATCGTCGCTTACCACCTGGTCGCGTGCCATTTCTTACGGAAGAACAACAACAAGAAATCAGACAACTCGTGTTAACTACTACACCTGTGGATGCTGGCTGGGGCATCGCTTCGTCATGGAACACGCGCATTTTACAATCTTACATTCAACAAACCTATGGTGTTTCCATGTCACGGGAAGGGATTCGCAAGTTGTTGCATCGTTTGCGTTTGTCATGGACACGCCCGACGTATAAGCTCGTCAAAGGAGACGCTAAGCGTCAAGCTGCTTTTCAAAGAGAACTTGAATTTATAAAAAAAAACTAATTACCGAGAATGCCATGCTGTTTTATGTGGA
>NZ_JAHZOE010000069.1:0-654 GCF_019448545.1 Anoxybacillus sp. ST4
CGCCGCCAGCGTTCGTCCTGAGCCAGGATCAAACTCTCCATAGAAAGTTTATCTCTCTAGCTTCGTACGCTTTTCGCTTCGTTCAGTTTTCAAGGAACATCTTTGTCGTTTTTAAGCGACTTTTTTAGTATAACATTTAGTGTTTTCTTTGTCAATATTTTTTGGTGGAGCCTATCGGGATCGAACCGATGACCTCCTGCGTGCAAAGCAGGCGCTCTCCCAGCTGAGCTAAGGCCCCTCTTATCAATGGTCGGGAAGACAGGATTCGAACCTGCGACCCCATGGTCCCAAACCATGTGCTCTACCAAGCTGAGCTACTTCCCGTCTTCATATCATATAAAAATAAACATGGCGCGCCCGAGAGGATTCGAACCCCTAACCTTCTGATCCGTAGTCAGATGCTCTATCCAATTGAGCTACGGGCGCACATAAAGTGCCGAGGGCCGGACTCGAACCGGCACGGTAGTCACCTACCGCAGGATTTTAAGTCCTGTGCGTCTGCCAATTCCGCCACCCCGGCATAGATGTATTGGAGCGGAAGACGGGACTCGAACCCGCGACCCCCACCTTGGCAAGGTGGTGTTCTACCACTGAACTACTTCCGCACAATGCGGGTGGAGGGACTTGAACCCCCACGCCAGAGGCGCCAGATCC
>NZ_JAHZOE010000007.1:0-93156 GCF_019448545.1 Anoxybacillus sp. ST4
CTCAACTGTAAATACAGCTTGTTGTACCGTCAACATGTGATTCACCTCCTTGTCTATCAATATTCACATCATAGACAGGAAAAGCAAAAAATATTCAGCTCACTTTATGATGTGGCTGAATAGTTACCCTTTTTTTGGCCAAATGTCAAACTCTTTTTTTATCACATGGTAAACGACATGATACGTTGTAAAGAAAAGGAGAGTTGCAGCGAAAAAGTAATGCACCCATAATGTTACCTCATACGATGTGAGCCATTTTGTGCCGAACGGTTGAACGATTAAATAGCGACCGTATACCGGCATTTGGCCAATACCTGTAATGATCAGCATAATAATGGAAATGGCAATTCCCCAATGGACAAAGCGATTTGGAAGTGGTTGACGGTAAATTTTATTTTTCTTCTTTTGATTCATGACGATCTCCCCCTTCCTTTTTCTTCTGTCCGGATAATACTTTATAAGCGGTGATGCCAGCTGCGGCTGCGCCAGCGATCGGAGCGATAAGCGTAGCTAGCATATATCCGTGCGTTGTTTCTAACATATTTTCGACTTCAGGCTTCATATGCGGACGACCGAAACGAGTGTCGTTTTCTTCTTGTTTTTTCGTTTCAATCGCTTCGTTAATTTTATCAAACGGCACGTCTGAGACGTACAGTGTTAACGTACCACTATTTTCAACGTCGCCATAAATGAAGCCACCGATTTCTTTTGCGCGCTCATACGCTTTTTTGCGAATTTGTTCGTACGGACCGAACTCAATTGCTCCTTTCGGACAGGCAGTTTCGCAAGCCGGGCTTTTTCCTTCCTCAAGTAAATCGGCACACATGTCGCATTTGTACATGACTCCCCCACCAGCTAACTCAGGAGCTAGTTTCAAATATAACCCGACACCTGCTTGGCGCTGTGGGATGTCCCAAGGGCAAACTGTTCGGCATTTCGCCCCACCCATACAGAAGTTTTCGTCAATTTTTACCGCCCCGTGTTTCGTTTTCTCGATGACTCCAAACGGACAAAGTTTTTGACATGGTGCATCGAGACAATGCATACATCGTCTTGGGATGGCAACTTCTTTCGTTTCGCCATTCCAGTTTACTTGCACTTTTTCAACGTATGTCCAGTTGTAAGGAGTGAGACGGTCTGTGCGGTCTTTTTCGTTGGACCAATCTTCATGTTTTTTCCGAGGCCAATAGTCTTTGATTGGTTTTTGCGGTTGTGGAAAACGATGTTCGTTTTTTTGTCTACAAGCTGTGACGCATAGGGGGGTGTCGTAAGCTGCACAACCATCACATTTTGTTAAGTCAATAAGCGAACCAATTAACGTACTTTCATCTGACTTGTCCGTTTGTGCATACCCAGGTGTTTTTGTCGCAAGCAATATTCCAGCTGTTGCGCCAGCGACTGTTGATCGTTTTAAAAATGTTCGTCGGCTTATTTTTTCACTCATTATCTAAACCTCCTTATTTATATACCCTAATAGGTATTTTAATAAAGACCACTTCGGTTGAAAAGAAGAAAAGAGATATCGTTTTTGACAGATTTGTGACAAGGAAGTGCATAAGCTGGAATGACAACATGCAGGAAGCCTCTCGCTGTCTTTCTATATACTTAAAGTAAAATTTCGATCGGTTGCAACATTTTTGTTTGTTCAGTTGTATATGAAGTGAAAGGAGGTCGTTTCTTTGTGCACAAAAGAACAAATCCAACTCGCTATGGATGAATATGGGAATATGGTGTTGCGCCTAGCGTATACGTATATGAAAAACCAACATGATGCAGAAGACGTATTTCAAGATGTATTTATTAAGTTATATGAGCATATGGACCGAATACAAAATGGAGAGCATATGAAAGCATGGCTCATACGAGTGACAGTTAATGTATGTAAAAATAAGTTAAAATCATTTACGCATCGAAAAATGGATGTATATGAGGAATGGATTCATTCCCCATCTGTTGATCATCGCGATCGCTTTGAAGTTATGTTAGCGGTAACATCGCTACCAGTCAAATATCGAGAAGTCGTCCACTTGTTTTATTACGAAGGATATCAGACGAAAGAAATTGCTCAACTGTTGAAGAAGAGAGAAAGTACCGTCCGCTCGTTGCTTGCACGTGCGCGGGAGATGTTAAAAAACAAATTGAAAGGGGAGTATGATTTTGCGTGAGCGATATAAAAAAGAGATGGAACATATTGTCGTGACGGAAGAATTGAAAAATAAAGTAATGGCTGAGATTGAAAAAAAAGGGAATAAGCGAAAATCGTTTCGTCTAGCGTACGTTGCTGTTGTTGCGGCGGGTGTACTATTGGCGGTCAGCTTGCATGCGGCGCAGCCTACTAGAGATGAAGCGCAACAAGAAATCATGATGGAACATGGAAAGGGGGAGGATATGGCGAAAATGGAGACGGCAATATATGATACGTATTTAGTCATTCATGACGTGACGTATGATCCAAACGATCAAAAGCTCCATTTTTCAGTTACAAATAAAAGTGATGGTGTTATTTCATTTGGATATGCGTATACGATCGAAAAGTACGATGAGAAAAAACAGGCATGGTTGTCGACAACGTTAACGAACGATCTCGCATTTATTGAAATGCTTGCATTAATTGATAAGGGACAAACGGTGAAGGATGGGATCGATTTTTCGTTGTTAAATCAACCGTTAACAAATGGGAAATATCGTACAGTACGCACGTATTATACGGATACAGCCCATCTAACTGGATATATTGAATTTGATGTTGTCGATCAAAAGCTAACAAACTTCCAATCGTATATTGAGGCGAAACCATTTGAAACGAGCGAAAATCAAGATGTGAAACTGACATGCGAGAGGGACCAACGCTTTTCTGTTTATAGTAGCTATAACCGTCTTGTTTCAACGCGGACGGGACGCCAAGGGTTGCACATATATCCGATGTATGAAGGGGAAGAACAAGTGAATTTCTCGATGGAAGCGGATGTCGGCACGTTGTTCGTTGATAAAATGACTGATGATGCGTTAGCGATATATGAGGCTGAGCGACCTGTATCTTCTGATGAACAAATGATTGCCGAATCGATGCCACCCGATAGTGGTCAAATTGAAGCTATTCAAGGATATGCAGGTCCAAAAGTGTTGTTTTTGAATGGGGAACGAGTTAACGTTGAGCCATCGGTCGTTTATTGGGAGCCGAATGAAACGAACAAGAAAGAGGAAGTGAAAGTGAAGGTGACTGTGACACACGCACATACAAACGAATGGATGGGGACATTTTATGTCGTTATCGTTCGAAAGGGGGACGAATATACGTTAGGACATATCGAATAAACGAGGGGAGGTTCCCTCGTTTATTTTGTTAAAATGAAACGAATGCTAGAAATGGCTGCCTCATGTTCAAGAGAGCGATGCGAAAGAAGAGTCAATAGTTGCTCATGGGTGTCGATTTTACTTTCTAGCTTTTTGACGATTTCATTTGTCTCAAGTACGGCTTGTTGGACAAGCATGAAGTCTGGCTTTGTTGCCATATGATCTTTGACTTCTTGTAGCTCTTGCTTTGTTGCCATATTAGCTTTGACTTCTTGCAGTTCTTGCTTTGTTGCCATATTAGCTTTGACTTTCTCAAGTTCTGCTTTGATTTCTGCAAGTTCTTGCTTCGTTACCATATTTGTTTCCATTTTTTCAAGCTTGTCCAAAATTTGTAGCAACGTACGCTCCATATTTATATCCCTCCTTTCGTTTGGAAAAGTAGAAAGGGAAACAGCTATGTGGCATGTTGGGTGTTAAGAAGAGGTTTTGTTTGTGTGGTAGTGTAGGTGAAGACCGTTCCCCGATATCTATTATAAATCATAAAGACAGGGATCGGAATAAGAAAATATGCGCTCTTTATTTTCATTTTCTCTATATATGATGTATTGTAGTAAGGAGATACGATGATGGGGTGACGAGCATACATGTTATGGAAAGAGGCGGAACAATTTATCACTTTATGTTATACAGAGTTAGGAAAAAACGATGATGAAATACATGAGCGGTTGCAACAAGTGAAACGAGAAATTGAACAAACCGGTACGTATGAACATACATATGAAGAGCTTGAGCATGGGGCGCGCATGGCATGGCGCAACAGCAATCGGTGCATCGGGCGCCTGTTTTGGCAAACGCTTCATGTGTTTGATGCACGCACCATTGAACGAGAAGAAGATATAGCAGAGCGGCTATTTGACCATATCATGTTTGCGACAAATGGCGGGAAAATTCGGCCGACAATTACTATTTTTCGTCCTGAGCGTGTGCGTATTTGGAATCATCAGCTTATTCGCTATGCCGGCTACGAGACAGAGCATGGGGTCATCGGTGATTCATCGTCCATTTCATTCACGAAAGCGTGTGAACAGCTAGGATGGAGAGGGGATCGAACGCACTTTGATATTTTACCTCTCGTTATTCAAGTTGATGGCCGACCGCCGAAGTTATTCCCTATTCCAAAAGAGATTGTGCTTGAAGTGCCGATTGAGCATCCGACGTTTTCGTGGTTTCATGATCTACAGTTGAAGTGGTATGCGGTACCGATTATTTCGGATATGTGTTTAGAAATCGGGGGCATACGCTATACAGCGGCGCCATTTAACGGTTGGTATATGGGAACGGAAATTGGTGCGCGCAATTTTGCTGACGATTACCGATACAACATGCTTCCGAAAATTGCATCGTGCATGGGGCTCGATATGTCGAGGAACAGCACATTATGGAAAGATCAAGCGCTTGTCGAGTTAAATATCGCCGTTTTATATTCATACAAAAAAGCAGGGGTGAGCATAGTCGATCATCATACAGCTGCCCAGCAGTTTAAGCGTTTTGAACAACAAGAACAAGAAGCAGGAAGGAAAGTAACGGGCAGTTGGACTTGGCTTATTCCACCACTATCCCCAGCGACGACGCACATTTTTCACCAATATTATGATAATACAATTGTAAAACCGAATTATTTTTACCAAGAACGTCCTTATGAAAAGCACCGTCATTGATGCGGTGTTTTTTATATGAATATATTCCTAATTTTCAGAATAATACTTACTATATTCTTATTTTTTTGATATAGTTATAGAAAAAAGAAGAAGGGGGAAGGGTGTGTGGATTTCATCGAGCAACTCAAAACGGAAGAACTGAGGAAGAAAAATTTTTTCTTGTTTCTTATTTACACGTTTAGTGCAGTAACAGGTGTGATCGGGCTTATTTTGATTGGAGAGAGAGTAGAGAAGATCGCCATCTATGGAGGGAGTTTGGCTCTGAATGTATGCGTTTATGTAGCTTTAAGAAAAATGAAAAAGTACGAGCTGATTTACCCATACTTTATTATTTTTATATTATTTTTGGCCACTTTAGTCAGCCTGTTTACGACTGGAGGGAGCTTAGGAACGATTGCCCTTGCTTTTTGTTTAGTTGTGTTGTCAGTTTTACATCTAAATCGTACACTGTTTATTACAGGTATTTTACTTGGGGGAATCATTTTAGTTATTAGTGCACTCGTTCCTTCTCCTTTTCAACAAGTGTTTCAAAAAACAGGACATACGGTGTTTATTGTTTATGTGATGATCGGTATCGCGCTTTCTGTGCTGCTATATCTAAGCCGCAAGCAGTTTCATCAACTTGTTGAACACGTTGGGCAGGCGCACGAGGAAAAAGAAAAACAAACAGCAAGAAGACATGAGCTCGAACAACAAGTAAAGCATATTATTGAAAACGTCGAACATATTCACCAAAAAGTACTTCAACATGTGCAAGCGCAAGAAGAAATGAAAGAAGCGATTCGTCAAGCTGCGGTAGCGGGTCAGGCACAAAGTGAGCAAGTCATTGATATTCACGATGAAGTAGCGGAAGCGAAGGTGATGAGTGAGCGCATTTACGAGACTTCTAGACAACTGAAAGAACATTCGTCACAATCGAGCGAGATGGCGCAAGCGGGCATGCAAAAAATGCATTTGTTATTGATGCATACAGAAAAGTTTCACGAAGTCATTCATGCCACAAGGACAACATTAAATGCGTTAACGAGCAAAATTGCGAGTACAAATGAGTTAACAAAAAAAATTAATCAAATTACAAATCAGACGAACTTATTGGCATTAAATGCGACAATCGAGGCAGCACGCGCAGGGGAATATGGAAAAGGATTTGCGGTTGTCGCTGAAGAAATTCGCAAGCTAGCTGTGTTAACGGAGGAGACGACACAACAAATCGTTCGCAATTTGGCAGAAGTGAATGAAAGCAACAATGAGTTGCTGGAGCGGATGGATGAAACGAGCGAACAATTGACAAAAAATGAGACGTTGACAGGTGAAGTCAACGCTTACTTCGAAAAGCTATATCAATCGCTAACTTACTTACAAGAGCAGCTATCACACTTTTTTATCATTAGCGAAAAGTTAGAGAAACAAGGAGAAAAAATGGACCGTTCCATCAGCGATTTTTCAGTTTTCATTCAACAATCGAGCGCTTCGCTTGAAGAGGTGAGTGCAACAGTAGAACATTTAAAAGATGCGAATGAACAAATAGCAGCGTATGTAACAGAAACAGCCCATCGTGCCGCGGCCATTCAACAACAAATAGTATAAAAGGGAAAAGCACCCCGAATTTCACATGAAATATTTGGGGGTGCTTTTATTTTTGTTACATTACATTTACGCTAGGCGTTCCCTTGTCTCAAGAAAATCGTTCCACATCGTAATGAATAAGTCGATTAATTTCGGATCGAATTGTTTTCCGCGACCGTCAAGCAAAATCTCCTTTACCTTTTCTGGCGGAAAGGCATCTTTATAAATACGTTTAGGTAGCAATGCATCAAACACGTCAACAATTGCCACAATTCTTCCTTCTAACGGAATCTCTTCCCCTTTTAAACCATTCGGGTACCCTTGTCCATTCCACCACTCATGATGTGTTTGGGCGATGTTTGCTGCCATTTGAATGACAGGTAAATCGAGGTTAGCTAAAATTTGATGGCCGATGAGTACGTGTGTTTTCATGGACTCCCATTCTTCTTTCGTCAGTTTACCGGGTTTGTTTAAGATATAATCAGGGATACCGACTTTTCCAATATCGTGAAATTTAGCTGCAATTTGAATGTCTTCTACAAATTGTTCATCACATCCTGCCAAGCGAGCAAGCATGCTGGAAAGAATACCGATACGATGCACATGATTTTTTGTATCATCATCGCGATATTCAGCGAGTTGAAGCAGCCGCTCAAGCGTATCAAACATCACTTTTGCTTCTTTTGTCACGTCTTGGATGACGAGAAGCGCACGTGATAGCTCAAAAATTTTATTCTGCGGCAAAAGCCGAACTTTATAATAGTGGGGACCACTTTCATTTTCAAACGTTGCAAGTAATGGTTCTGGTCGTTCTTCTAGTGCTGGACAACCCGAGCAAGGTACGGTGCGTTTATGGAATAGTTCATAACAACGTCGTCCAATTGGATATTCTTCTTCTATACCAATAGTGTTTAACAACCGTTTTGTTTTCTCATCAATCCATGTAATGCGACCAAAGTCAATCGTGCTAATTTCGTAAGCATAAATATCGAGAAAATCGAAATCACGTAAAAACAAGTACGGTCGAATAATTTCTTGCATAATCGAAAGTGTAAATTTAGAAAATCGTTCAAACGAATGAATATACTGGACAATATATGGGTCATGCAAATATTCTTTCGTTAAAAATACTTTTTTTATAGCTTCACAAATAGATTCGGTTGTAATATGGAAAAAACTTTCATGATATTTTTGATCGATAATTAATCGACTCCAGTCGCGAATAATGCGGAAGTATGCCTCCATATCGTAATAAATTTTTTCTTGGAAAAATTGCAATAAAAAGTTTTTAACATAATTGAAAAACTTCTCGCGTTCGAAAAAGCTATATGAATAATCTTCCCATAATCGTTGGGAGAACGATTGGCGAAATGCTTCCATGACCACATCAACACGAAATGAAATATAGCCGCTAAATTGATCAAGATGTTGTAAATCTTGTTCGGAAAAACCATTCGCTTTCTGCAGTTTGTGCAACTCGTAACGGAGCGGGTGGGCCACTTTTTCAATTTCAGCCATTTCATATGCTTCAAGGGTAAGCTGCATGTCAAATGAAAATAGTGCATGAATAGCTAATAAAATGTTCATTGCTTCATTCGGCAAAACGGGAGAGATATGTTTATAAATAATTTCAACATATTTCGTATACGTAGCTAAATACCATTTCAAATCAAGTCCGATTTCGGAGTGCACTTTGCCGATATTGTACCGCTTTTGAATATACTCGTCATCAATGATCCCTGCAAAACATTCATTTAAATATGTGATTTGTGTTTTTTTCAATCGTCTTAATGTCGAATGTTCTTCAATTAATTTGCGTAAAGAAGGAATACATGATATCTCCTTATATAAATCTTCCACAATTCCTTTGACTAACGGTTGTAATACATTGTGATGATTGTAAATTGATTGTAGCTTTTCTTCTGTTACCCCTGTATAACGTAGCTGATGAAGTCGTTTTTTGTCTGTTACTTGTATATGTTTCATCCCCAAAAACTCTCCCCTTTATCATATCTAAGTAGTCTGCAGCTGTTTTACAACTTGTTCGAATGGAACAGGCGGGCTAAATAAATAGCCTTGCGCTTTGTCACAATGGGTAGATTGTAAAAATGAGACGTGTTGCTCAGTTTCTACTCCTTCAGCGACAATGTGTAGTTGAAGCTGATGAGCAAGCGCGATAATGGCTTCCGTTAATTTGGCAGTATGTTCATTTGTGACGACTTCGAAAATAAACGATTTATCAATTTTCAGTGTATCGACGGAAATATGGCGTAAGTAGGCGATCGATGAATAGCCGCTACCGAAATCGTCAATCGCAATACGAATGCCCATTTGTTTTAGTGCTTGAATCGTTTCAATGACTTGCTTCTCATCACTTAAAGCGATGTTTTCAGTAATTTCTAATTCAATATGGTGTGGTTGCAAGCAAGTTTGCTCCAATAAGCGCTGAACAAAAGAAAGAAATTGCTCGCTTTTTAACTGACGAAGCGATAAGTTAATACTGACATAGACGTGATTCATACCTTGTTCGTGTAGCCGTTTTAAATCATAAATAGCTGTCTGGAAAATATATTCCCCAAGTGGAATGATCAAGCCGTCTTCTTCCGCGATGCTAATAAATTCATGCGGTGGAATGAAACCAAGCTCCTCATCTGTCCAGCGTGCCAACGCTTCCATACCAACGAGTTCATTTTGTTTCATATCTATAATAGGTTGGTAATGAACAGAAATAGCCCGTTGTTCTAAAGCGATGTGCAGCCGTTGGCGAATAAGTGATTTTCGTATACGCTCCCGTTCAAATATTGGATCATACATCGCCCATTGATTTTTTCCTTTTTTCTTCGCTTCATACATCGCCATATCAGCGTGTTGAATTAATGTCATTTCATCTTCTCCGTGTATTGGGCATATGCTTATGCCGAGACTTGTTGTAATAAATAATTCTTTTTGACGAATGAAAAAAGGTTCGCCAAGTATATCGATTATTTGTTGAGCAACTTGTTCAAACGATGGGACATCGGAGACGATGATCGCGAACTCATCGCCCCCAAGTCGAGCGACGAAGTGATCGTGCAAATGGTTTAAACGTCTAGCAACAGCCTGTAATAAAAGATCGCCAGCTGCGTGCCCGAGCGAGTCATTAATGTTTTTAAAGTTATCTAAATCAAGGAAAAAGAGAGCGACATTTTCCTTTTTTTCTTTCGCTATGTTTATCCGTTCGCGAAGTGCATCTATAAAATAACGTCGGTTCGGCAAATTCGTCAGTTCGTCAAATAGAGCTTGTTTCTTTAATTGCTCTTTACTTTTAGCGAGCGCTTGCTCGGCGCGCTCTCTCGCTTGAAACGGTTCTTTAAACGATGCTAAATATAAACCACGCAAAAAGTAAGAAAAGCCAATGACTTTATATACGTGCCCGAATATGTTTAACACATCATACACGTTTCGGTACAACGTGAAAATAAGTTCGCTTAAAAATAAAAAGACGAAGCCGATGATGACGTCAAGCGTCGGCGCTAGTCGTTTTCTCTTATAGTGTTGAATGAGTAAAATAATCGTGATGATGTGTAATGCGGTGATGACGTACTCTACTCCGTTTTTTAGCGGAGTTGTTCCTAGCCCTTCAACGACAAGTGGCGGCAAGGAGTGCGCAAAATGAACGATACTTATCGATAAAAGCCCTACATATAACAAAGGAACAACGAACCCTAGCACTTTTTCTTTCTCTTGGATCGGACCGTCAGGAAGCCAAAACGCGAGCAATAAAAATATAGCTTGTGTGAGCCGAGCAGCTAGCCAAAAAGACGTTGCAAGCTGAACGGAACTATCCGCAAACACAATGCCTGGCATTTGTTTATATGTAAGCGTATGCAATAAATCGAGGAAACCTACAGCTAAAAATGTCGTCGCAATGCGCAAGCGTCGACGTGACAAAGCTTGCGGAAACGAAATCCATCCTTGAAACGCAATGGCCATAGCGACCGTGATACCGAAAAATTCAAGAATGGTGTGAAGCGATAAAAAGTGATTTTGTTCAAACGTCATTGTTAGTGACGGACGAAACAGCAAAATGGAAATAAAACATATCGTTGCAAGGACGCTTACGATCATCGTCCACTTTTCTTTTTTGTCATCGGTGTTATGTCCCTCCATCATCCCCATGTTACATACATTATATATCGGAAAAATGGGAGAGAAAATGAAAAAATCATGAAAAAAAGCAGGGAACATTCCCTGCTTTGCCGTCGAGAGCAAGCACTCCGCGTCGAAAAACGTTCGGCATGAAGTGCTCGCCTTCGCATTATAATCGTTTAGCGCCAACAAAACGTTGTTTCCAATAAGATTGGTGAATCGAGTCTACTTTAACTCCTTTCGACGATGTCGCATGAATCATACGACCATTGCCGATATAAATCGCAACGTGGGAGATTCCTTTATGTTTCGATGTTTTGAAAAATAGTAAGTCTCCCGGTGCTAATTGGTTCAGAGAAACAGGATGCCCTTTCGTATACATCGCGCTAGAAGAACGTGGAAGCGATACGCCTATTTTTTTATATGTATAGCTAACAAAACCAGAGCAGTCAAATCCTTTCGGTGTCGTTCCTCCTGCACGGTACGGTGTGCCAATCACTTTGTGCGCTTCAGCAATCAGCGTGTTAGCTGAGAACGCGGCTTCTGTTTTGAAAGGGTTTGCAAAAAACGTGAAACATAGCAACATAAAGAGAGCGGTAGTGGCTAGAGCTTTTTTCATTGCTTGAACCTCCAAAGACTTGTTCCATCGACGAGTTCATTATAGCAAAAAAGATGTCGAAAAATTGTTACATAGCCATTAAATTATGTTACAAATACATTACAACGGTCGTTTTTTGTAAAAGAGAAGGCATATATGTCGGAACAGAAAAGTTGAATGTAGACGAGCTTCACGATAAGATAGTGGAGAACAATATTGAAGAAGGGGAACTATAATGGGTGAATGGATCATTTCGTCAGAAGCGATTGTCGCTTTATTAAAAATTATCGCCATCGATATTATTTTATCTGGGGACAATGCCATTGTAATCGCCATGGCTACACGGCGATTACCGGAAAAGCAACGCAATCGAGCGATTATATTTGGTACAGCAGGAGCGGTAGTTTTACGCGTGTTATTCGCAGCAGTCATCGTCTTTTTACTACAAATTCCGTTTATTCATTTTGTCGGTGGACTGCTGTTGCTTTGGATTGCATATAAGGTGCTAATCAACGAGGAGGAAGATCCGAACGTACAAGCAGCTGATCGTTTATGGAAGGCAATTTGGACCATTATTGTAGCCGATGCAGTCATGAGTTTAGATAACGTCGTTGCGATTGCTGGAGCGTCCGGTGGACATATCGGCATGATTGCTTTCGGTGTTGCCATTAGCATTCCCATTATGATTTTTGGATCTAAGGCCATCGTATTGGCAATGGAAAAATATAAGTGGATTCCGTACGTTGGTTCAGGTATTTTAGCATGGACAGCAGGGGAAATGTTGTTGAAGGATGAGCAAATGATAAAATGGATCGCTTTTCCACAAGGTTCGCAAGCGTCCATATTTCTTATCGTTGTTACTGCATTTGTTTTATTAGCTGGATATGTTAAGAATAAAAAAATGGATAAACGGAAGATGGCCTAAAAATTTCTTTGGTCATATGTATAAAATAAAAAACAATGGTCATAATGGATAATGCTAAGTGTATTCCCCCGATCCCCCTGTGAATATACTTGAAAGGGCTATCTCTGCGATGAGATAGCCCGATTTTTTTAAATGAACAAGTTTAATCCTGCTTCTTCTGCATCTCCTAAATATGTTGCGACGCCGCCGACTTCGATTCCATCAATTAATTCTTCCTTTTTAATGCCCATAATGTCCATCGACATCGAGCAAGCGACAAGTTTGACACCTGCAGCCATCGCATTTTTCATTAACGTTTCGACATCGTCTACATGTTTCTTTTCCATGACATATTGAATCATTTTCGGTCCCATGCCAGCCATGTTCATTTTTGATAACGGTAGATCATGAACGCCTTTTGGCATCATCATGCCGAACATTTTTTCAAGCATATCTTTTTGAACAGGAGGTGCGTCTTTTTTTCGCAAAATATTTAGCCCCCAGAACGTAAAGAACATTGTCACTTTTTTCCCCATTGCAGCGGCGCCAGATGCGATAATAAACGAGGCGATTGCTTTATCTAAATCACCGCTGAAAACGACGATTGTTGCCCCATCTTTTTTCGTTTCTGTTCCGTTAGTTATTTCCGTTCCTTTTCGAATGTAGGCGACAAACATTTTATTTTCGAACGTCGTTTTTAATAGCGTGTTGCCTGTTTTTTTACACCACGATTGAATGTCGCGAGCAAATCCTGGGTCTGTTGCTTTCACCTCTAATACATCGCCGTCTTTCAATTGTTCCATTGTTTGATATACTTTCATAATTGGTCCCGGACATTGTAGTCCGCATGCATCTAGCGTAGTTGTTGCTTGAATATTCAACATGTCTACACGCTCCATCTGCTTTTCTTCGCTCTTTCTTTCTTCGGATTCGGATTGTTCGCTGTAAACGACAGCATACGTTTTATATCCGCCATCTAAGTTTTTCACATGGAATCCGTGTTGAGCTAATATACGTGCAGCTAAATAACCGCGCAACCCTACTTGGCAATAGACGTAAATCGTTTTATCTTTCGGAAGCTCATGAAGTCGCTTGCGTAATTGCCCGAGCGGGATGTTGATCGATCCTGGAATGAAGCCCATATCGCGTTCGACTTCTTCACGCACATCGACAAAACACACCCCGTTTTTGATTAATTCATTCACCTCATGCCATTGAATTGTTTCGACCATATTTTCAATGATATTCGTTGCTACATATCCTGCCATATTGACGGGGTCTTTGGCAGATGAATATGGCGGTGCGTAAGCTAATTCTAAATCTGGTAAATCAAATACAGTCATTCCACCTTTAATCGCTGTGGCCATGACGTCAATTCGTTTATCGACACCGTCGTAACCAACTGCTTGGGCACCAAAGATGCGTCCTGTTTTCCGCTCAAACAACAATTTTAATGCGATTGGGAACGCCCCTGGATAGTAACTTGCATGTGAATTCGGATGAATGTGTAACACTTCGTAATTTATGCCAAGGCGTTGCAACGTTTTTTCGTTGTTGCCTGTTGCTGCAACAGTCATATCAAACACTTTTGCGATCGCTGTGCCGAGCGTTCCGTTGTAGCGTACGTTTCGACCGTTAATATGGTCGGCAACGATTCGTCCTTGTCGATTCGCTGGCCAAGCGAGCGGAATGTGGGTCGGTTGACCGTTAATGTAGTCGATCACTTCAATGGCATCACCGATAGCATAGATTGAAGGGTCGGATGTTTGTAAGCATTCATTCACTTGAATGCCACCACGTTCGCCAATAGCTAAACCCGCTTGTTTTGCTAGCTCGTTTTCTGGTTTTACACCGATAGCTAAGACGACCATATCCGCTTCAAGTGTTGTTCCGCTTTGTAGGCGAACGATTTTTCCTTGTTGTTCAAATGCTGCCACCCCATCTTCTAAAATGAGGCGTACCCCTTTATCTTTTATATGTTGATGAAGAATGGCTGCCATTTCGTAGTCGACAGGTGCCATAATTTGCTTCGCCATTTCAACAAGCGTCACGTCTATGCCGCGCTCCCATAAGTTTTCAACCATTTCCACCCCGATAAAGCCACCGCCGATGACAACAGCTTTTTTCGGTTTCTTTTCATCGACATGCGCTTTGATTCGGTCGGTATCTGGAATGTTGCGCAATGTAAATACGTTGCTTGCTTCTTCAATGCCCGGAATATTTGGCTTGATTGGGCTTGCCCCCGGTGATAAAACAAGATAGTCGTAGCTTTCTTCGTACGTTTCTCCAGTTGGTAAATGTTTTACAGTTACCGTTTTCCGTTCACGGTTAATCGCGATCACTTCGCTTTGAATGCGAATGTCGAGGTTAAATTTTTCCGACATTCCTTCAACGGTTTGGACGAGCAAGGCGTCGCGTTCGCCGATGGCACCGCCGATATAATATGGAAGACCACAGTTAGCAAATGAAATATATTCTCCACGTTCAAACATCACGATTTCTGCTTGTTCATCTAAACGACGTAAGCGGGCAGCTGTCGTTGCCCCACCGGCTACGCCACCAACGATGACGATTTTTTTAGACATGTTCATCATCCTCCTTACATTGTGAATTGTATCACAAGTAACTAAATAGATAAAGGGGTACTAGTATTTGTTTGTGACGAATATGTGAATATTTTCTCCAAAAACGTCGTTGTATGTATTGCCAAGATGTTTGTATAATTTTGTTGAAGAGAAAACTTGCACAAGGGTGGGAAGAAATATGCATCCAAGTGTAACGTTTTTAAACTTCGACGATACGTATACGTGGCAGCGAAATCTTCTTCGTTTTCCTCATGAATGGATCGATATGTATGACATCAACGGAACGAATTTGTATTGCGATAGTAAAGCCATTCAGGAAATTGAAAAACGACTTGCTTCTCGTCAGGCGAGAGGAATTACGTTCATCGGGAGCGGAAATTACCACTACGTGTCATATGTATTAATGAAGCAGTTTCATGAGCCGTTTACGCTCGTTTTGTTGGACCATCATACAGATATGAACGAGCAAACGTTGTTTCCGCTTCTCTCGTGTGGCTCATGGGTATCATACGCTCAAAAACACGTTCCAGCATTAAAACACATTGTCATCATCGGTTCAGCAACTTCGCACGTCTCTTCATGTGTAACTATCTTTCCAAAAAGCGATATGATGTACGCGCCAATGACGATTGTGCGCGCCATTCCGACAAATAATGTATATATAAGTATCGACAAAGATGTGCTTCGTCCAAAAGACGCCCAAACAAACTGGGATCAAGGGACGATGCCATTACAGACGCTCGTGACGTATATCGACCATCTTTTTCGCTACAAGCATGTGCTCGGTGTTGATATATGTGGTGAAGACGTTTCATTTTGTGCGAAAAACGAAAAAGCAAATGAAGCGATTATACGTGCATGTTTCAAACATATCTCGATATCATCGGCGTCTTAACATTTTGTGAACATGGTAAAAAAAGATAGATTTTTTCTTTTGATGGTATTATAATGCATATTGAGAAAGGTTATCATTATTAATTGGGGGATTACGTATGGTTGCGATGACGCAATTACGAGTTGGGGAACGTGCAAAAATTGTTGATTTATCACAAGTAAGCAACTTAGTAAAAAGAAGATTGCTAGATATGGGGGTAACCGAAGGGGCAGAGATTTGCTTAAAATGTACGATGCCGCTTGGTGGGCCGTTTATGATTGAGAATTGTGGACAATGTGTCGGCATCCGTCGCAATGAAGCGAAGAACATTCAGGTGAAGCCGTTATGATGCATATTGCGTTAGTAGGTAACCCAAATACAGGGAAAACATCGTTGTTTAATCAGCTCACAGGGACGTATGAGTATGTCGGAAACTGGAGCGGTGTGACGGTTGAAAAAAAGGTGGGCGTTTTGCGCAATAAACAAGCAAAGATGATTGACTTACCGGGCGTATATTCGCTTCATCCGCTGTCTCGTGATGAGCGAGTTGTGACGCAATTTTTATTGACGGAGCCGTTCGATGAAATTTTAAATATCGTCGATGCGTCGCAACTAGAACGAAATTTATTACTGACTGTTCAGCTATTGGAATTCGGTAAGCCGTTAATGATTGCTTTAAATATGGTCGATGTGGCAGAAAGACGGGGGATATCCATCGATCAACAAAAATTAGCGGAAGCGTTGCATGTACCTATCGTTTCAGTCGTTGCTCGAACGGGAAAAGGGTGCGATCAAGTGGAGCGCATGTTAATGGAAAAAGTGCCTCAAGAAGTGAAACCGCTCCACATATATTACGGAATCGCGTTGGAACGAGCGATTGCGCGTTTTGTTGAGACGTGGGGAGCGGAGGAGAAATTCCCTGCCCGTTGGCTCGCCATTCAATTTTATGAAGGAAATAGCTACGTCCGTGATTATGTAGCAGAAAAATTGCCGGAAACAACGTGGCGTTCATTATACGAACAAGCAGAAAAAGAAGTGCAACAAGCCGAGCAAACATCGCTTGATCAGCTCATTTACGAACGTCGTCGCTCATTTGTAAGAGAAGTGATTGAACAGTCAGTGCAACGCCAAAAAATTGCGCGTGTGACGGTGACAGACCGCATCGATGCGGTAGTCACAAATAAATATGTCGGCATTCCGATTTTTCTACTGGCGATGTACATGTTATTTCAACTCACATTTGATTGGCTCGGGGCACCGCTCTCCGATTTGCTTGATGCGTTTTTTGCAGGTCCGCTCACCGATTTTGTGACGGCGATGTTAGGGGCGATCGGTGCTTCTGAATTTATTCGCGCGCTCGTTGTTGATGGTATTATCGCAGGGGTAGGCGGTGTCCTTGTTTTTGTACCGCAAATTTTTATTTTATTTTTCTTTATTTCTTTTTTAGAAGATTCGGGGTATATGGCACGTGTAGCGCTCGTTATGGACCGATTAATGGAAGCGGTCGGATTGAACGGAAAAGCATTTATTCCGCTTATTATCGGATTTGGTTGTAACGTTCCTGGCGTTATGGCAGCGCGAACGATCGAACAGCCGCGAGAGCGTCTAGTGACAATGTTGTTAACGCCGCTCATGTCTTGTTCGGCCCGTTTGCCGGTATATGCTTTGTTTGTCGGTGCGTTTTTTGCGGCAAATCAGGCGCTTGTCGTTCTTTCTTTATACGTTCTTGGTGTTTCACTTGCACTTATACTTGCGAAACTATTTTCATTGACAATTTTAAAAGAAGAAGCGTCCGTATTTGTTGTTGAATTACCGCCATACCGTATGCCGCAATGGCAAGCGCTATGGCGTAGCACGTGGGATAAAGGGAAAGGATTCGTCAAAAAAGCAGGGACGTTTATTTTTGGTGGTTCAGTTGCTATTTGGTTATTATCGTATGCAGGTCCGAACGGTATGAACGTAAATATGGACGACAGCTTTTTAGCATTAATTGGTGGTGTACTTGCACCGCTTCTTGCTCCGCTTGGATTTGGAACGTGGCAAGCAGGTGCGGCGCTATTAACTGGATTTTTAGCAAAAGAAGTCGTTGTGTCAACGATGAACATCATTTATCACGTGCCGGATGTAGAGTCACTTCAAGGATTGATGGCATCACACTTTACACCGCTGTCAGCATTTAGCTTTATGGCATTCGTTTTATTATATGTTCCATGTTTAGCAACTGTGGCGACCATTTATAAAGAAACTCGTTCGCGGAAATGGACGATGTTTTCCATTGGTTATGCGCTCGTTTTAGCCTATATCGTTTCATTTGTCATTTATCAAATCGGAAGCATGCTTGGCTTCTAAAGGAAGGGATACGAATGATCGCAAATGTTGTTATTGGATCGGTCATTTTCGGATATGCGGGGTGGACGATTTTTCGCTTCATTCAAAAAAGCAAACGCGGTACATGCGCAACTTGCTCAGTGAAAGGATCATGCGGTGCGAGCTGCCATGAAAAAAGCTGACTTCGGTCAGCTTTTTTCAGTATATAATCCGAAAAGTAGCTTCGTGAGGAACGGTAGGGATGGCATATTGCTCGATTCGCTCGACACGCGCAAACGGCGGTCCTTTTTTTATTTCATCGATGAATCCCTCTACCCGTTCGACTTCCCCTTGCACTTCCATTTCGATCATATGATCAGCATCGCAGTTTTTTACCCATCCGGTCAATCCACGTCGTCTTGCTTCATATTGGGCGAAGTAGCGAAAGCCTACACCTTGTACACGTCCATGCGCAACAATGGAATAACGAACGATCATACGTTTATCTCCTTCGCAAAAAATTTTCTATAAAAATCATACAACAGCCTACCTTGTGTTGCATACGTTGAATACGTAAAACGATTTAGAAGGAGGGACTGTTGTGAACGAAATGGATCGCTACATTCAAAAAGCGGTTATGTACGATTTATTCGCGCGTTACTATCAATATCGTGATCGGGATCAATATGAAAAGTATATGCGAAAACATATGGAGTATGTAGAAAAAATGGTGAAGGTGCGCGAGGAAGAACGAGATGATGACGATGGGCGTGTCCGCCTATTTCATGCTTCACCTAACGCTCCAGCGGTCGATGTGTATATTAATGGACAAAAGGTATTGCGCAATATGAAATATAAACAACTAAGCCAATATATGAAAGTGCCGAAAGGGGAACATCGCGTCGACATTTATCCAGCAGGACATACGACGTCCCCAGTGCTCAGCCAGACGGTGAACGTATTGCCGAAAATGGCCTATACGCTTGCCGTCATTGGTGATGTGCATCGCTTGCAGCTCCTTCCGATTATTGATGAACCTTATGCTCCATACGGTAAAGCAAAAGTTCGTTTTGCTCACTTTTCACCAGATGCCCCTGCGGTAGATATTGCATTGCGGGGCGGTGATCTTCTGTTTAGAAATGCTTCGTTTGGGAAAGTAACAGACTATATTGAAGCGCCCGTCAATGAAAAGCTGCACGTCGATGTGCGTGTATCAGGGACAAATCAAGTTGTTTTATCTATTCCCAATGTACGCTTCCAACCAAATAAGTCTTATACGGTCGTTGCCGTCGGTTACGTATCCCGCACTCCTGCATTAGAAGTGCTAGTATTGGAAGCATAAGAAAAAAGAGCTTTGATCAACATGGTCAAGGCTCTTTTCGTTTTTGCCGTTGCTCATATAGCTCTTCGATGTAATGAGCAATCGATTCATCAAATATTTGTTCGAGCTGCGCTTTTATTTCCTTAGCAAGTATCGGACTGGCTCCGCCTGTCGTAATCGCAATTTTTAATTTCCCACGTGAAAAAAAAGCAGGAACATGAACGTTACCAACAAGATGATCGCTCGCGACGTTGACAAGCTGATTTGGTGCTGCATGTGTAGCGATTTGTTCATTGACATGTCGATCGTTCGTTGCAGCAATAATGAAAAATGCGTCAACATAGTCGGCCGGCTCAATGTGGCGGGCATGCCATATGATTTTTTTTTGCTCAGCTAAATGAACAATGGCATCGATAGCTGTTGGGCTAATGACGGTAATGCAAGCCCCTTCATCGAGAAGAGGAAGAAGACGACGATAAGCGATTTGGCCTCCCCCAGCGATGACGACTTTTTTTCCTGTCATTCGCACAAAAAGAGGAAACATACGTTCACATCCATTCGTTCACTTGTTTTTCGACGAGTCGGTCCAATACGTCGTACGTCCGAACGGGTGGGTACAACGTAAACGATACACGGCTTGTTTGGTAAAATTGTAACGTTTCTTCAATGTAATGAAGCAGTTGACCAAAAAATAAAATATATGGTACGACAGCTATTCGTTTATAGCGCGCCGCATGGGCAAGGGAGGCGACGACATCGGAAAACGAAGGGGAAGCAGCTGCTAAGTAACATGGATATACAGGAATATTTGTTTCTTTTTGTAATAGATAGGCGATTTGCTTAAAGTCTTCTTGTGCCTCATTGTCACTACTTCCGCGGCCAACAAGCATAATGGCGTCCGCTTCTTCAATCGTATCGCGTAGCGCACAAATCATATCGTGTTGTACACCGAATGGCTTTCCGTACGTGATCGTTACAGAAGGAAACATCTCTTTTGCTTTCTCTAGTTCAAATGGGATGTCACGCTTCGCATGGTTCGCTGACAATAATAAAAGCGGAATAGCGAAAATGGTCGTCGCCCCATCGCGAACACAACGCTCTACACCTGTTATAATGTTCGGCTCACATAATTCTAAAAAGCATACGTGTTGAATCGGTACAGAAATGGAAGAAGAGAGGCGCTCGACGAAAGCAATCGCCTCTTTTTGTCCTTCTTTCGTTCGACTTCCGTGGCAAATGTATAGAACAGCTTTCATATGCTACCTCATTCCGTGCGCAATTTTTTCTTTCATCATCGTTTCAAACCATTGAAGTTGTTCGTGTAGCTTCACGACTTCTCCAACAATAATGATGCTTGGATTAGAAACCGGCTGTTTTTTCACAACATCGACAATCGTATGTAACGTGGCTACGATTGTTTGTTGTTCAGGAAGCGTTCCCCATTGGATAATCGCCACAGGCGTTTGTGGTCGCTTGCCATACAATTGCAACTGCTTGCAAATGAGAGGGAGATGTTTGACGCCCATATAAATAACGAGCGTATCGACTCCTTTAGATAAATGCTCCCATTGGATCGCATCTGTTGCATCGAGACGCCGATGACCTGTGACAAAGGCTACGCTTCCGCTAAAATCGCGATGTGTTACAGGAATGCCCGCGTATGCTGGAACAGCGATGCCCGATGTAATGCCTGGGACGATCTCAAACGGGATGTGGTGTTTCATAAGCGCTTGCGCTTCTTCACCACCGCGCCCGAATACGAATGGGTCGCCGCCTTTTAATCTCGTCACGATTTTTCCTTTTTTTGCATGTTTCACTAAAAAGTGATTGATCGTTTCTTGTTTCATTGTATGGTAATTAGGTAACTTTCCGCAATAAATCAAATCCGCATCACGTTTTGCATACGACAGCAACTGTTCGTTAATGAGGCGGTCGTATAAAATGACGTCCGCTTGTTGAATACATTTTAATCCTTTTACTGTGATTAGCTCAGGATCACCAGGACCGGCACCGACTAAATATACTTTTCCCATTTTTTCCTCCTAGATCCATCGCTTATGTTGTAAATAAGCAATGATTTGTTGTACGCACTGTTCAATGGAATGTTCATCCGTATCAACGATGAGCTCTGGAGAAATTGGCGGTTCATACGGTGAATCAATGCCGGTAAAGTCGCGAATTTCGCCACGTCTCGCTTTTTTATACAGCCCTTTTGGGTCGCGTTGTTCGCACGTTTCAAGCGGGCAGCGGACATAAATTTCAACAAACTCATCTTGTTCTAGTTTGTCGCGCACAAGTTGGCGATCTTGACGAAAAGGAGAAATAAAGGCAGTCAGCACAATTTGTCCGCTGTCTACGAACAACTTCGCAACTTCGCCAATGCGGCGAATGTTTTCAGTGCGATCTTCAGCAGAAAAGCCTAAATCGCTATTTAAACCGTGGCGTACGTTGTCCCCGTCAAGCACATAGCATTGAATGTTTTGTTCAAATAACGTTTTAGCGACTGCATTGGCTAATGTAGACTTACCTGATCCTGATAGCCCAGTAAACCAAAGAACGAAGCTATGATGGTTATTTTTTTTTCTTCGATCTTTCTTTGTCACACTCTCTTCATGCCAAACGATATTCATCATCGTCCACCTCCGACTGTTTGTAAGCCGTCCATGAGCACGCGCACAACTTCTGGGCGGCTAAATGTACTTGGCGGCATTTCACCAGCTCTTAACATTTCCCGTACTTTCGTCCCGGAAAGAACGACGTGGGCTGTTGCATCGTGCGGGCATGTTTTTGTTGACGCCATCGCTTCGCATTTTGTGCAATAAAAGCTATGCTCGAAAAAGAGCGGAGTAATGCCGAGTTCTTCATTTGTAAACTGTAAGAAAATTTTTTGTGCGTCATATGTGCCATAATAGTTGCCGACTCCTGCATGGTCGCGGCCGACAATAAAGTGTGTGCAGCCGAAATTTTTGCGCACGAGCGCATGGAAAATGGCTTCACGCGGACCAGCATAACGCATAGCAGCTGTAAACACCCCAAGAAAGACGCGGTCTTTTGGATAATAATGCTCAAGCAACACTTGATAACTTTTTAAGCGAATATCGGCTGGAATGTCATCATCTTTCGTTTCCCCGACGAGCGGATTTAAATAAAGACCATCCACGATTTCGAGGGCGCACTTTTGAATGTATTCATGCGCGCGATGAACGGGATTGCGCGTCTGAAATCCGACGACCGTTTTCCAGCCGAGCTCTGCGAATCGTTGTTTTGTTTCGCTTGGCGTGAAAAAGAATGGTGAAAAAATTCCTTTATTTGTTTGTTGAACGAGATTGACTGGTCCACCAATATATACGTCTGGTTTTTCAAATAGCTTTTTTACCCCTGGATGTGCGACATCGTCTGTTTGATAAACGAGTTGAGCTTCTTTTCTTTTATCAGGGCGGTATATATGTTGCACTTCCATTGTTCCGTATACCGTTTTCCCATAAACGAGTTGGACTTCGTCACCGAGCGCCAGCTGTTTCGCATCGTGTTCAGTTACCGCAAGCGTAATAGGAATGCTCCATACTGCTCCGTTTGTGAGCCGCATCGTTTCGACAACGGAATCATAATCATCCTTTCCTAAAAAGCCTGTAAGCGGTTCGTATCCGCCGATGGCAAGTAATTCGAGATCACTTAATTCAGCTTTACTTAATGGAATTTGTTTCATCTTAGACGCCTCCTAAACTTATTATTCTTATAAAATAACTAGGATTAAATGCCGCCGCCATGCTCGTGAAATGAACGGCGCTCTTCTGTCATCGTCTTTTTTAAGCTCATTGTGCCAAGCGTAGCGAAACAAACGCTAACGATGGCGATGGCTGTATATATATCGCTATGAAGCAATAATTTAATTAAGCTGTATGAGACAGCTAGCGCGAAAATAGGGGAAACGACCCATACTTTCAGCACTTGAATAACAATTTGTTTTTGCCAAATCGAAAAGCCGCTTTTTGTTGTACCGATACCAATAATGGCTGATGTTGTAATTTGGGTGAGCGGGACGGGAAGACCAAACAAAGAAGATATAATGACAAGCGTTGCACCGATCCCGGAAATAATACACCCTTCTAATTGTGAGAAGGCGGTAATTTTTTTCCCATTTGTCTCTAATACGCGACTGCCGAAAAAAAGTGCACCGAGCGCAACGAACAGTCCGCCAAATATGATGCCGTGTTGCACCGATAACAAGCCTGCTCCAACGAGAGGGCCAACGGCGTTCGCAACGTTGTTCATTCCAGCTGAAAACGCCTCAAAAAAACCAGCAATAACAAGCAAAAAGCCGATCCATTTGTTTTGTTGAAACGTTTTTCGTTTTAACCATTTGCCAATTAAAAAAGCGAGCGAAAAAGCTGCAAGCGGTGTAATGAGCCAAAACGAAACGATCCAAAGCAGTTTGCCGACATATAAACTTTGATAAGCGATTCCTGCTCCGACGACCGATCCTACGGTTACTTCGCTCGTTGATAGCGGAATGCCAAGAACGTTTGCGGCAAATAATGAAATCGTTGCTGCAGCTAAAACGATCACGACAAGTTCCGTTTGTAAAATGGATGAAGGAACAATACCAGAGCCGATCGTTTTTACTACTTCTCCTCCGCTTAAACTTCCGAGGAAAATCGCGATAGCGCATATGACTAAAGCGATACGCTTGTTAGATAACGCGCCTGATCCGTAAGCGGCTCCCATCGTTGCTGCCGCCCCGCTTCCTCCAATGTTCATCGCAAAGAAAAAGGCGATAATAAAAGCAGCTATAACCAATGCCTTCCCCCCTTTACGACTCATGTAAGCCGCATTCTGTTTTCCCTAGCCCGGCCCATCGCCCAGAGCGTAAATCTTCCTCCGTATAAGCAGGTGCTGTACATGGCGCGCAACCGATGCTCGGATACCCGCGATCATGAAGCGGATTGTAGGCAAGATTGTGCCGATGAACGTAGCGCCATACATCTTTCCACGTCCAATGAATGAGCGGGCAAACTTTAATGCTTTTGAACTTTTTGTCGAGATTTATAAATTGGACGTGTTGCCGGGTAGGTGATTGTTCCCGCCTTAGTCCAGAAATCCATGCTTTTTTCCCTGCTATCGCTTGACGTAGTGGAATAATTTTTCTTAGCTCACAGCATTTGTTCGGATCTTTTTTCCAAAGCTCAGCCCCGAATTGTTGTTCTTGCTCTGCAAGCGATAAAGATGGGGACTGCAAATGAATGCGCAAGCGAGGATACGCTTGTTTCACACGTTCGATCGTTTCATACGTTTCAGCAAAATGTACATGCGTATCGAGAAACACAATTTCAGCATCGTTCCGCACTTGAGAAATAAGGTCAATTAAAACGATGCCCTCAATACCGAAGCTACATGCATATAAAAGATCATCACCGTAATGGTCGTATGCCCATGTCAATACATGTACAGCCCCTTTTTCCTCGTTATCTATTGGAAAAGTAGGTTTTTGAACATCATCCCACGTTTCATACGTAATCATGCTTCATCACCCTCACTGTTTGATTGTTTTAAATTTTAACACAATTCAACCGAATGTCAATCCTAGTTTTTCTATCGGAATTTATTTTTTAAAAACAGCATGGCAAACGAAAAAAAACATGATTATACTGTTTGTATGGGAGATGTTGAAGGGAGTGGAGTATATTTGCGGCTTATTTTATTGGAAGAATATGATGAAAGAACGATGGAATTAGCACGTCCCATTTACGATCGTCATCGTCGCGTGCTGTTGGCGGCAGGGAGAAAAATTCATCCAAAATATGTAGAACGTTTAAAACAGATGGATATTCGTTATGTGTTTGTTGAAGATGCCGCATCTGAAGGGATTACTTTGGAAGAGTTGCTCGATATGCCATCGTGGATTGACGCCATCGATGTTGTAGAGGAAGCATTTGACGCGGTGCGAAAGCGCGAAGAATTACCGATTCGCTCGTTGTTTAAACTAGCAGTAAAGCTCGTCGATGAAGTGAAAAAAAGAAAAGTGTTAGCCGTTATTCCTGCAACATCCATCGCCATGGAGGTACAGCCGTATGCCCATGCGGTGAACGTTGCGTTATTGTCGTTGCAGCTAGGAAAAAAGATGAATTGTAACGATTTGCAGCTGCGCGATTTAGCGCTTGGCGCGTTGCTTCATGACATTGGGAAAGCGCTAGAAGGAGAAGAACATCATACGGTCAAAGGATTTGAATATTTACGGAAGGAACGTGAACTAAGTTTGTTATGTGCGCATGTAGCATACCAACATCACGAACATGTGAATGGTTCGGGTACGCCGCGCGGGTTAACAGAAACAAGCATTCATTTGTACGCTCAAATTTGTGCCATCGCCGATGAATATGAAAACTTAATTTCGGTTGAATTTGTGCCACCGCACGAAGCTTTGGAAATTATTATGGCACGAAGCGGCATTCGTTATAGCCAGCAGCTTGTACGGCTATTCGTTGAGACGATTCCTGCATATTTGCCAGGGACGATGGTGAAAATGAGCGACGGAAGAAACGCCATCGTCACAAAAATTATCGAGCATATGCAACGTCCATACGTACGTTATATAGATACACATGAAGAAATTGCCCTTGCCGATCATCCGTCGCTATTGATCGTCGGGCAGGCGTTATAGCTTTTTCCGTAAGCTTCCAAGCTCTTCAACGATCGCTTGCATTTCGCTTGGACTAAACGATTGCTTCTTCATTACCATATCGTATATATCTTTTAATTCATCGTATAGTTGCTCGTCAAAATGGTGCGGTTTAATCGCATCAAAATTTAAAACCTTTAGTTTTTCTTTTATTTGTTCAATCATTTGTTCAACTGATAAACGCACAATCGTCATCCTTTCATGTATGATTTTGTTCATTGTATCATTGTTTGATATGTGAGGTGAAATGAAATGATTCGTGTATTATTCGTTTGTTTAGGAAACATTTGTCGTTCTCCGATGGCGGAAGCTTTATTTCGTCATCTTGTCAAAAAGGAAGGGCTGGATCACGTCATTGCTGTCGACTCGGCAGGAACGGGCAATTGGCATGTCGGTAAGCCGCCCCATCATGGGACGCAGCGCATTTTAACAGAAAAGCAAATTGATTTTACAGGGTTGAAAGCGCGCCAAGTTACGAAAGACGATTTCCATACATTTGATTATATCATCGGTATGGATAGCGAGAATATCGCTCATCTTCGCCGCCTAGTCGGTGAAGATTGTCGCGCTGTGATTGCTCGCTTTATGGATTTTGTACCTAATCGTCGTGTCGACGATGTTCCTGATCCTTACTTTACAGGAAATTTTGAAGAAGTGTACGAATTAGTAGAGGAAGGGTGTAAACATATATTAGAGCGAATCAAACGAGATCACTCGTTGTAAGAGGGGGAGAAGCAATGGGGAAGGAGAAATGGATTGTACTCGCCGGCGTTGCTTTATTGTTAGGGAACAAAAAGGCGAGACAAGCGATCAAAAACACATGTGTTGAGTGGATCGATCATGTAAAAGAAATAAAGGAAACCGTTCATGAAACGCGACAACATGTGGACGAAATGGTGAATGATTTGCAGTTTATTGTGAATAAACTAAGTGAAGTAAAAGAAACAACACCACAAGTGATGAAGTGGATAGAGGAGCTGATTCGTAAACGTTCCTCGTAGAAGCGAGGTGGGGTGGGAGATGATTGTTAGCTTTTCAGTTGTTCGTGAGCTAATGAAACGGTTTGAAGAAGATGAAATTTTTGATTTATCCGCTGAGTTAGCATATTTCTTTTTGCTGTCGCTATTTCCATTTTTACTGTTTTTGTTAACGTTTTTATCGTATTTGCCTATCCCGCATGAAGATGTGATCGCCTTTTTTAGTCAATATGCGCCAAGCGAAACGGCGCATTTAATTGAGGCAAACATTAAACAACTTATAGCATCGCAAAGCGGAAAGTGGTTATCTTTTAGCGTGCTTGCTACGGTGTGGGCTGCATCGAACGGCATGTCGGCCATTATTCGGGCATTAAATCGAGCATACGATGTGAAAGAAACGCGCTCTTTTCTCGTTGCCCGTGGAGTTTCGATTTTGCTTACTTTTGCGATGATTTTTGTTATTATTGTCGCGCTCGTCTTCCCTGTATTCGGGAAGATGATTGGCACGTTTCTTTTTTCTGCATTCGGACTGTCGCATGTGTTTTTACACATATGGGAAACGATCCGTTGGTTCGTTAGTTTCATCATTTTATTTTTTGTATTTTCTGTACTATACGTATTTGCACCAAGCAAATACGTTCGGTTTCGTGATGTGTGGAGCGGGGCGCTATTGGCAACAGTCGGATGGATGGTCGTTTCACTCGCTTTTTCGTATTACGTCAATCAATTTGGCAACTATTCTGCAATGTATGGTAGTTTGGGTGGAATCATCGCGCTCATGGTTTGGTTTTACTTATCAGGGATGATGATTGTGTTAGGTGGGGAGTTAAACGCCATTTTTTGTTGTAAAAAAGAAGGAAAAATGCGTATACGGTAGTCATTCCCTCTCATAAAAAGGGCGCTTAAAAGCGAAAATAGTGATGAAGGGGGATTGACGATGACGAAAAAGACGAAAAAAGACGGCGGGACAAAGCAAAAAGGAAAAAGCCGTCCGAAACATAAAACGAGCAGCAGTGCAAATGGACAAAATGGATACCACTAAAAAAGAGGGATGTGCTTACGCATCCCTCTTTATTCTGCGATTTCTTCGTAATGGTAGTACGTTTGGTTGTAAATATGTTCGATTTCTGCATCTGTCATATAAACAAGCTGTTCTTGGTTAAAGCCCCGCAATTTTGTAATAAACTCAATCATATTTTTTCTTTCTTCTCTACTCACCATCATCGCTCTCCCCTCTGTTTTAAAACAGTTTATTTTGTTTAATTGTATTATATAACAGAGGTTCAAAAAACGTCAACGTTTTTTTCTTGTTTTTTAGAAAAAGATGTTGAAAATTTTGTGAACGGTCGTTGGGCAAATAATAAAAGAAGCAAAAGAAAGCTAACGCTAAAAAAGAACCATTCATCTTTCTGTTGTAATACAACACCGCCAATGACAGGGCCGCATATGCTACCAACGCTGTATAACATGCCGCACAAAATGTTGCCGACAGGAAGAAGCGATTTTTGCAACAAGTCGGTCATATAAGCCATCCCGAGCGAAAAGAGCGAGCCGACAAACATACCGGCAACGAAAAACGTCGTTGTTAGTTGCACAGGAGAAGAAAACCATGTAGCGATAGCAAAACAAAGGGCACCTACAGCTAATGAAATAATAATCATCGTTTTTCGTGAAAAGCGATCGCTTAACGTTCCGAGCGGAAGTTGAAAAGCGATGCCTCCAAGGGCAAACGCAGGAAGCATCATTGCAACTGTCTCAACGCTTAACTCGTTTCTTAGTGCATAAATTGGAAACATGCTATGAAGCGACGCCTCTAAAAAGCCGTAGCCGAACGGCAACAACAAAGCTGGCCATGCTTGCTTCCAAGCGTGAAAAAAGCGTGTCGCTCCAACTTTTTCTGCTTCTTCCGTTTGCGGATACGTATGTGGCAAGAAAAATAACAATATCCAGCCACATAAGCTGAGCAAAGATGAGACAATGAACGGCAACGCTTCGTGTATGTGAACGAGCGGAACGAGAAGTGGTCCGATCATAAAGCCGACGCCAAACGATAAACCATATAGCGAAATGTTGCGACCGCGCCGATGAGTAGGAGAAGCGTATGTAATCCATGTTTGAGAACCGAAATGAAGGATATGATCGCCAATTCCAATGAGCAATCGAAGCATAAACCAAAACAAAAGCGATGATGAAACCGAAAAAATCGCCAAAGAAACGATGACGATCGCTCCACCGAACATCATTAAACGCTTAAAGCCGTAGCGGCGAAGCGGACGCTCTAAAAACGGTGACACGACAAGAACGCCGATGTACATAGCTGTCGCATGTATGCCGCTAAGCGATGAATGCACGCCACTTTGCTCAAAAATGATAGAGATGAGCGGCAATAGTAGCCCTTGGGAAAGCCCTGAAATCATGACGATGCTAACTAAGATGAAAAAATGACGTTGTTGCATAATGACCTCCTGTAATACGTTCACTATGTTCGATGTTAAAACGTTTCATGAAAAGAAGCAACAATGGTGGATTTTTTTTATGGAGAGGATAAATTGCTCACTTTTGAAAAAAATAACGATGAACGACGGAAAAAGAAAGGAGTTTACACCATGAAAAGATGGTTTGCTTTAAGCATGATACTCATTTTCGCATGTATGCCAACGATTAGTGAAGCAACTGTCAAACTTCCTTCATCGGTCATTGACATTTCAAAAGAAAATACGTATCCAAATCCGACACAAAATTTGCCGTATTTACAACCGAGCGAACTAGCGAAACAACTGCTTCAGTCGGCGAATGTAAAAATTGAAAATCCGGAATTAATTCGTCTTTTAAACGAATCGTCGATTTCAAGCACGCCATTTGCGATCGGTTACGAAGCGACGATTTATTTAGGGCAATGGCCGTTGAATTACGAATCGACAGAAACATCAACGAACTGGGAGTATCAAAAAGTGAATACGAACTTTATTGACAATCGCGGTGGGAAAACAGCGGTGCGATTAACGTATAGACAAGAAATACAAAAACAAGTGCGCGGAGGCCTAACGGCAAGTATACCGAACGAAGAAGATGTGAAAAAAATGATGCTTTTAACAGCGATGAAAAAAACAAATTTGCCACTTTCTTTCAGCACATGGATCGGCATTGGGACGAAAAAGGAACAAGCGTATAACGTTCCGCCGAAAAAGTTAGGCTATTTATATGCTTACGCCCCGGCGGTCAATGAAAAAGGAAAAGTGACGTATGGCGAAGTATATATCGTCTTAAAAGGAAAGAAAAAAAGCATTGTCGTGAAAAACGTTACATCACAAGGGATTGGTGCTTGGATTCCTGTACAAGATCGTCTATCATTTGCCTTTGTTGCGAGCGACGTGCCGAGATGATGCAAAAAAGCTTGTCGTATTGTTCGACAAGCTTTTTCATTACTACCGTTCGATGTTTGCTTTTCTTTTCGTAAAGTCGACGTTCGGATAGTAGCGATTTTTCACGAGCACGTTCGGCCCTAAACATTTCACCGCAGGGCAATGACAGTTCAACGATTTAGCTAAATGTGATGTCATCCATTTATTATAAGCAGAAAGAAGCGAGTCGGTTTGAATGTTGCCGAGCGTCGGCTCATCACCAAAATCGGTAACAATAATGTCACCTGTAAAAATGTTCACATTTAATCGCGACCGGCCATCAGGGTCGTTGCGCACCGTTACATTTTTGCTTTCGTATAAACGCTTTAACAACGCTAAATCTTCTTCATCGTCGCTGCACGGATAAAACGGCAACGTGCCAAACAACATCCATACGTTTTCATCTCGTATATCGAGCAAATGATGAATCGTTTCGCGCAGTTCATCGAGCGTTAACGTTTCCAAGTTGCTCGCAAAGTCGCTCGGATACATCGGATGCACTTCATGTCGTTTACAGCCCATGTCGTTTACAATTTGGCGATGAATCGTTTCTATATGTGGACGTGTTCGTTTATTTAACATCGTCTCTGCGGACACGATGACTCCCGTACGAGAAATCGCCCGCGCATTTTCAATCATGCGCATAAAATAACGCTCACGCTGTGCGACGGTCGGCTTTTTCTCCATCATCGCAAAGCCGCCTTCAACGAAATCATCGATCGTACCCCAATTGTGCGAAATGTGCAAAACGTCTAAGTAAGGAATAATTTTTTCATATCGTTCTAAGTCGAGCGTTAAATTTGAGTTAATTTGTGTGCGCACCCCGCGTTCGTGTGCATATTTTAACAACGGCACGACGTATTGTTCGACAGATTTGAGCGAAAGCATCGGCTCGCCGCCTGTAATGCTTAACGAGCGCAAATGTGGAATTTCATCGAGGCGGCGAAGAAGAAGATCGAGCGGTAGCGCCTCAGGGTCTTTCGTGCGCAATGTATAACCGACAGCGCAATGTTCACAGCGCATATTGCAAAGGGTCGTTGTTGTAAACTCAATATTCGTTAACTGCATGCTGCCATACTGTTCGACGTCCATATATGCTTCCCACGGATCAAATGTAGGGGAAATCGGTTGACGCAATAATGTTCCCATAACGAATCTCCTTTATTTTAAAAAGTAGGACTAACGATAATTATGCAAAGTGAACGGAATCGTTGTCAATGATGTTTCGATCGTGTACGATAAAGAAAAAGTGAGGTGACAACGTTGGGCAACGCGGTATCGGATCAAAATCTACAACTAACATATTTAAAAACGCGCTTAAATATGTTTCTCGAAGTGCTTGAAGCCATCGATCCAGAAACGACGGAGTTAGAAGATATTGACCGTCTTATTCAAATGATTGATGATTTAGAAATGAAATACGAGCGGTTTAAAAAAGATTGGGAAAAAAGTCGCTAAGCGGCTTTTTTTCGCGTTTGAAAAAGATGTATAATACAAGTGGAGAATTCGAAAAATTGTTACATATTGAACAAAGGGGAAGGGTTATAGGATGGAAAAGTTTCAAGAGAGTATGTACAAGCTAATCGTTGAGACGTCAACAAAATTGCCGAAAGATGTACGCCGCGCCATCGCTAAGGCGAAGATGCGTGAAAATGCTGGAACGAGGGCGGCTATGTCGCTTGCTACGATCGTACAAAACATTCAAATGGCAGATGAAAATGTATCGCCAATTTGCCAAGATACGGGGTTGCCGACGTTTAAAATTAAAGTCCCTGTAGGCGTCAATCAAATGGAGATGAAAGAAGCGATTCGTCGAGCGATCGCTCAAGCAACGAAAGACGGCAAATTACGTCCAAACTCCGTTGATTCATTAACAGGTGAAAATAGCGGCGATAATTTAGGGATCGGACTGCCTGTTGTGAAATTTGAGCAATGGGAAAAAGATTATATTGATGTTCGTTTAATTTTAAAAGGTGGCGGCTGTGAAAATAAAAACATTCAATATAGCTTGCCATGTGAATTAGAAGGACTCGGTCGCGCAGGTCGCGATTTAGATGGTATTCGCAAATGTATTTTACATGCGGTATATCAAGCACAAGGACAAGGATGTAGCGCTGGATTTATTGGCGTCGGCATCGGTGGTGACCGCTCCGCTGGATACGACTTGGCGAAGGAACAACTATTCCGTTCTGTTGACGACGTCAACCCGAACGAAGACTTGCGCAAATTAGAAGAATACATTATGGAAGCAGCGAATAAACTTGGGATCGGGACGATGGGCTTTGGTGGCGAAACGACGCTGCTCGGCTGTAAAATCGGCGTCATGCACCGCATCCCCGCAAGCTTTTTCGTTTCTGTCGCATACAACTGTTGGGCATTCCGCCGCTTAGGTGTCATTATTGATCCGCATACAGGGGACATTCAACAATGGCTGTATCAAGAAGGAGAAGCTGTTGATTTCAAACAAGAAGAAGAAAAAGTGACGAGCGAAGCGCGCGAAGTTGTTCTTGAAGCGCCAATTACAGAAGAACAAATTCGTTCGTTAAAAGTAGGTGATGTCGTTCGCATTAACGGCATGATTTACACAGGACGAGATGCGATTCATAAACATTTAATGGATCATGATGCTCCTGTTGATTTAAACGGTCAAATCATTTATCACTGTGGACCGGTGATGTTAAAAGATGAAAATGGAAAATGGCACGTGAAAGCAGCTGGTCCAACGACAAGCATTCGCGAAGAGCCTTATCAAGGGGAAATTATGAAAAAATTCGGCATTCGTGCTGTCATTGGAAAAGGTGGCATGGGAGCTAAAACGTTAGCGGCATTAAAGGAACACGGCGGCGTGTATTTAAACGCCATCGGTGGTGCCGCGCAATATTATGCGGACTGTATCCAGTCGGTCGAAGGTGTTGACTTTTTAGAGTTTGGTATTCCAGAAGCGATGTGGCATTTGCGTGTAAAAGATTTTACAGCGGTCGTCACGATGGATTCACACGGCAACAGCTTGCACGAAGACGTCGAAAAATCATCGCTTGAAAAATTGGCTCAATTTAAAGAGCGCGTATTTTAACGAAAAAATCCGTCTAGCGAGCAGCTAGGCGGATTTTTTATGTCCGATTTTGCACAACCTATCATGGAAAGGAATAGGGAGGTGCAAGAAGTGAGAAAAATGTTTATGTTGTTTTTCTTCCTTTTATGTTTGCCGCTTAATGAAGCAGAGGCGATGTCATGGGGATTGAAGCGGAGCGAAAATCATATTCCCCCTTCTGCTGGGAAACAGTTAGACGAACTACTCGCCAAATACGATGCTTTTTATTTAGGCGATCCGACGAAAAAACATATTTACTTAACGTTTGATAACGGATATGAAAATGGCTATACAGCGCAAATTTTAGACGTGCTTAAAGAAAAAAACGTTCCTGCGACGTTTTTTGTAACCGGTCATTATTTACAATCGGCCCCCGACTTAGTACAACGGATGGTAAATGAAGGACATATTGTCGGTAACCATTCGTGGCATCATCCGGATTTAACGACGGTCAGCGATGAGAAGTTACGTGAGGAGCTAGAGATGGTCAGAAAGAAAACAGAACTGTTGACGGGTCAGGAGCATATGCGCTACATGCGTCCTCCACGCGGCATTTTTGATGAGCGCACGATGCGTATTGCGCGCGAACTTGGCTATTATCATGTCTTTTGGTCGTTAGCGTTCGTCGATTGGCACGTTCACGATCAAAAAGGATGGGCATACGCTTACAATCACGTCATGAAACAAATTCATCCAGGTGCCATTATATTGCTGCATACAGTATCAAAAGACAATGCCGATGCGCTTGCTAAAATTATTGACGATTTACGAAAAGAAGGATATGTTTTTAAAAGCTTAGACGATTTCATGTTGCAAAAAATCAATGTCCCTACTTGGATTTTTTCCCTTTGACGATGTGCAAAGGGATTTGTTTTGATACAATGGGAAAGGGGAGGGATGGTAATGATTCATGTTCAGCCTCCATACGATTTTACGCGAGTATGCGAACGGCTTGCAAACGATCCGCTTATACGTATTCATCATAACGAAATCACCGTTCCGCTGTATGTGAACGAAAAGCCGCTTCTTGCGTACGTGAAAAGCGTTGGAACAAAAGAGAAACCAGCGTTTGTCGTGTCATGTGACGATGAACAGTATAAAGAAGAAGTGATCGCGCGTCTTTCGCGCATTTTTCATTGGGACAGGCCGCTTGCTTTCATTCACCATCATTTTATACAAACAAACTTGCGCGACGTATTTATCGCTCATGAAGGAACGCCGCTTGTATTAGAATTTGATTTATATTTTTGTTTAATGAAATGCATTATTCACCAACAAATTCATATGAAAGTGGCCTATCGGCTAACGGAACGTTTTGTCCGTACATTTGGTGAGCGTCTCGGGGATGTATACATTTATCCGCGGCCTGAGCGCGTCGCCAATGCTTCATATGATGAATTGCGGGCTTTGTCGTTGAGTGAGCGAAAAGCGCAATATATTGTTGATATTTCACGGCTTATCGTAGAAGGAAAGTTGCGCTTAGAAGAGATGCATTCGCTTTCTGACGAGGAAGTGGCGAAACAGCTTCTTTCGATCCGTGGCATCGGTCCATGGACGGTGCAAAATTTTTTATTGTTTGGTCTGGGGCGTCCAAATGTATTCCCGAAAGGAGACGTCGGTTTGCAACGGGCGATTGAACGAACATTTCAGCTCGATCATCGCCCGACGATGAAAGAAATGGACGCATTTCAACGAATGTGGGAACCATATGCAAGCTATGCCGCTTTGTATCTATGGAGAAGTATAGAGTAGGAGAGAAAACGATGCTACAACAAGGACAGCAATTTCCATTAACGATTAAACGATTAGGCATTAACGGAGAAGGGGTCGGCTATTTTAAAAAACAAGTGGTGTTCGTTCCAGGAGCGCTTCCAGGAGAAGAAGTCGTCGTCCAAGCGATGAATGTGTACCCAACGTACACAGAAGGAAAAATGGTGCGCATACGAAAACGATCCCCTCATCGTGTTAAGCCGCCTTGTCCGGTATATGAACGGTGCGGTGGATGTCAACTGCAACATCTTGACTATAACGCGCAATTAGAGGCAAAACGCGATATCGTCATTCAAGCACTAGAACGCCATAGCCAATTAAATATAGAAGCACTTCATATTCGTCCGACGATCGGAATGGAAGACCCATGGCATTATCGCAATAAAAGCCAATTTCAAGTCGGAGTGAAAAAAGGGCGTGTCATCGCTGGACTTTACAGCATGAACTCGCACGAGCTCGTTGACATTGATCGCTGCTTGATTCAACATGACGCGACTAATCGCGTCACAACGGTCGTGAAAACAATTTTACAAGATTTGCGCATTCCAGTTTATCACGAACGAAAGAAAACAGGTGTTGTGCGCACGATTGTCGCCCGAGTCGGATTTTACACTGGCGATGTACAGCTTGTCATCGTGACAGCGACGAAAGAACTGCCGCGCAAACAGCTATTTGTAGCGGAAGTAAAACGTCGCCTGCCGGAAGTAAAATCGATCGCTCAAAACGTGAACGGTCAAAAAACGTCGCTTATTTTTGGCGATGAAACGATCGTTCTCGCAGGTGAACCGTACATTCAAGAAGTGCTCGGCGACTTATCTTTTGAGCTATCGGCTCGCGCCTTTTTCCAGCTTAATCCGATTCAAACGATTAAGCTATACGACGAAGTAAAAAAAGCAGCAGCCCTAACGAAAAATGAACGGGTCGTTGACGCATATTGCGGCGTCGGCACAATCGGGCTTTGGCTCGCTCGCGAGGCAAAAGAAGTGCGCGGCATGGATACGATCCCCGAAGCGATTGACGATGCGCGCCAAAATGCCGAACGTCACGGCTTCACCAACGTCACTTATGCGGTTGGAAAAGCGGAAGTATTGTTGCCAACGTGGGTGAAAGAAGGGTGGAAACCGGACGTCATCGTTGTCGACCCTCCGCGAACAGGCTGTGACAACGCTTTATTAAAAACGATGTTACAAGTGAAACCGAAAACAGTCGTGTACGTTTCTTGTAACCCATCCAGCCTTGCGCGCGACATCGACACCCTTGCGAAACAATATCGCGTCGAATACATTCAACCGTTCGACCTTTTTCCACATACAGCGCATGTCGAGAGTGTCGCGAAGTTGGTGCGGAAGTAATGAATGAAAACGATGTCACCATCGAATTAATAAGCGGAAGCTACGAAAAATTGTTTTGGAGAAGCATCCATCGTAAAAAAGCACATAACCGAACATGGTTACGTGCTTTTTTATCGATGAAAATGGGGTGTGATTACAACGTTGCGGAAGACGGTTTCAAAACACGATGTGAATCAAGTCAAAGAAGACGCAATGGAAGGAACTCGGTTAAGTGGTTTGTAGTATGAGATTGGGATCGTTTAGGAGGAATAAACATGTTTTCTATTGATCAGGAAATGAAAAAGTTATCAGAAAAACACTTGTTCTTTTCTTCAAAAGAAGCTTTTAAAAATGCGTTAAAACATCAGCTTCAAGAAAAGTTTCGCGTGATTGAAAACAAGGATTTTCATGGATGTGTAGTCGAGCTTTGGGTAGAAGATCCGAATTCTGAGCAACAACATGCGATATATTGAATGAATAAACTCGCCAGACTAACAATTAAGCAAGAAAATCAATTAATAGAATTAAAACATCACCGTGCTCAAGACATTGGCCGTTATTATTTTCTTAAACAAGTGGAGAAACTCGAAAAGATTACCAAAGGGCGGAATAATATCAAAGGAATCGCGATTCTATTAACGAATGACCATTTGTATTGGAAGGAGCCAACTAGAGCCAATACTGTTGACAGCTATTTTCGAATTCATGAAAACCGTGTTTTGACTGGAGAATTGAAATGGCTGGAACATGCTTCGGCCGGAATGATAAAAGACCGTGAAAATCCGATCGTTATTAAAGGAACTTATAAACTACAATGGCAACATTATTCAACCGTTAGCAATGAAAAGCATGGAGAATTTCATTACTTAGCCGTTCATGTAGGAGAGGATAGATAATGAAAACAGACATAGGCGAATACATAGTAGGTGGATATTTAAAAGTCATCAAACAATGTGACTTTGTCGATTATAACGTTCGTATGCCAGGCGGCGGGCTGAAAGGATTGAGTGAACTCGATGTTGTCGGATTAGATTTTAAAACAAAAACAGCGTATTTATGTGAAGTGACGACACACATACGTGGTTTGCTTTATGGCAATAATCAAACGACCGTTGAAAAGATAAAGCAAAAACACGAAGTGCAAAAAGAATACGCCGAATTATTATTAAAAGACTTTCCTAATCGTATTTACATGTTTTGGTCACCTTATGTGCCAGAGGGATATATCACTACAGAGTTGGGAAAGATCGAGACGCTTCAATTAGTGATTAATAAAGATTATACTCACTGTATTGAAGAAATGAGAAAATTCGCAGCGAAAAATACAAATGACTTAGGGAATCCATTTTTAAGGGTGCTGCAAATTCTTGAACATTTAAGATAAAGAAAAATTTGCTTTATTAATCATGGCAAACAGTGCCTGTCACTGTTCTCCAAACGATATATCGCTAGTCTGAGAAGAAAGCTCGCTCAAGCAATGGGGCGTGATGATATTGCGGAAAACATTTTAGTCACTACAGAAGAAGGATACGCATGGAAAGCAGACATTCCATCGATCGTCCTTCGTAACGGATAAAAGCCCAGTTACGATTTCGTAACCGGGCTTTTTGTATACTTAGGATACAAACTGATGAGGAGGATGGTAACAATGAATTTAATGAAATTAGAAATGATGGATGCAACTGCTCGCATCGCGGAGGCACTACAAATGAGAGGGTTATTTGTAGAAGTAAAAGACGATTTTATTATCTTAACAGACGGGAACACAAAAGCAGATATCAGCAAAGTTCGTGAGTTGCTTCATCATCTCGGTATTCCAACCTTTTGGCAAGGAAACAAATTTCAAGTATTGGTTACCCGTGTGCCAATTTCGATGATGAAACGCATTATGAATACACCAGGACGGGAGTTTCAAATTTTCATGGAAGGCTATCACTACAAATGGAAGCCGTTCGTCCAAAGACGATTCGGCATCAAAGTGAATGCGTTAGATTTGGATGCGAACATGGCAATGTTTGTGAAATCATTGAATCTTGCAGGCATCACGGCTCTCGCAGGATGTAACGGTCATCACCGCTATGCTCCGAATGTTCAACTTTCAGGAGTATTCCAAGGCGCATGGTTTGAAGTGATTCAAGAAAAATATTTGAGCAACTGTTCTCTTCACTACAAATGGAACGTTCATTACGGAAACGAATCCGGCTCCTGCATTATCGCTGATAAAGGCGAAGCGGAACGCTGGGATATGAATTTAATTTATCAAGATGCGGTGCAGATGGCGCAAATCATCCAAAAGCATGCAGCGGAAATCCGTGAGCTAAAGCGAGCGACTTTTAAGCGAAAGGGCGAGATGAAGGAACAGGCGAAGCGGTTTGTTGAGAAGAAAGAGTTTGCGCACCTTGTGGGGTGGATGAAAGAGAAAGTAGGGAAATGATCGAATAATCTCGTTTTTGGATAATAAGTAGAGTGGAACAACCTTCGTATGTGGGCTAGTAGGTACCACTCGAGAACAGTTGAATGGATAAGGGAAGTTCGGGTGGTGTTCGCCATTCGTGTTGAGGGGGCAACGTTTGGGGGTTGTTGGGTGACTTGATGAAGTTGTTTTCCAAAACTTGAAGGAAAAGTTTTAAATATGGAAAATATAGCGAACAGTGCTTGGCACTGTTCGCTAAAAAGCACTCTGAGGGATGCTTATCACAATCTATCAACAATGGCATTAATAGCATCAATACACGTATTTAAAAAATCTTGATTTACTTGCGGTGTTCTATCAAATATTTCATGCTTTCCAGTAGGTGTATCTCTAAATGGTAACCCTTTTGCAAAAGCAACTACTCCCGTCGTTTGGAAATCTCTCACTTCTACAACACCGTCTCTTTGATAATCAGTAAATGTAAAAACCTTCGGGTGGGAAATCATTAACTCTTTAATATAATTATCAATAGACGTAAAAATTGACTGATAAGCTGATGCTGGCCCCATATATTGAGTTAATCTATTTTTTACAATTAGATGAATCAAAGGCAAAGTTCTTTCTACTGATTTTAGGCGTGTTGCAAATGAGGATTCTTGGTAAATAGTTGGTATATGAATTCCGTGAACTAATGAAAAGACATTTTGAATTGCTCTTTTGGAAGAATCATCAGCCATTACTGGAAGTACTAATCGTTCAGCAGCAGCTAAAGCTATTTGTGTATAAATAGAAAAACTCGGGTTAGTATCAATAAAAACATCCCTATATTTATCATCGGTTATTTTAATAAAATCGTTTATCCAGTCAATTACTGCTAGCCATGGATTTATTCCCGGTAAACTGGTATTCGATAAAGTAGCTATGGAATTTGTTTGAACCTCGACTAATTGATCCCCTGCTAATAATTCTATATTGGGAGGAACTGCACTATTAAATTCATTTGGAATGCTTATGTAATCATCTATATTTATTTCAGGAACTGTATAAGGTGTAGAAATCCTACTTTGGAAATAACCACCAACTGATTTTCTGGGTGTTTGTTGATGAAGTATATTGAGATTTTCTGCACCGTTTCCTAAAAGTCCTCCAAATAATAAGTCTGAAAGGTTAGCTTGAGGACATAAATCAATCACCAGTATTTTTGAGTTTGGATTCCTTCTAGCGTGTTCAAGAACAGTTTGAAATATTAAACTGGTTTTTCCTGTTCCACCCTTATTATTCCAAAAAGCATATCTAGTCATAGCTATTCTCCTTTTCTAAATATTTAAGAGTCCCGAAAATATTCAACAAAAGGAGTCATATTCCTACAACATTTATTCGTCAAATATCGACATTATTTACGTCTAATCGCCCCGCGCCCCTGCTTATACGTGTCGCGGCGAACGCCCACTAGCTCCATTATATCGCGCATACTCATTCGCTGTTCTTTTTTCTTCGTCTTAGCGAACAGTGCTTGGCACTGTTCGCTATATGGGATGGATTAAATCGAACGTGTAGCTCTCTTCTTGTCACCAATCAGTAATAACCGGGAAGAATTTGAGACTAAAAAACATTGTAAAATATTGTCGAATGTCTGTTGTTGTAAAATAATGTCGAGTATAATGAAAGTATATATTATGTACGGTAACATAAGTGCAATAGTGAAATTTTACATTTGGGAGGTCCAATTTGTGGCAACACCGTATCAGAGCAAATACTTTGCTTATGAATTAACGAAACAAAATTCCTCGTGTTCGATAGGTCGCTTAAGTCAGTCGCTCATTAATGCTACGGTCGATTTAAACCCACATCAGGTGGAAGCAGCTTTATTCGCCTTTCGTGCTCCGCTAGAGAGAGGGGCTATCTTAGCCGATGAGGTAGGATTAGGGAAAACTATTGAAGCAGGACTTATTATTAGTCAATTGTGGGCAGAAAGAAAACGGAATATTCTCATTATCGTACCATCTCCGCTAAGAAAACAGTGGAATCAAGAACTTTTGGAAAAGTTTTATATCCCGTCTATTATTCTAGAAAGTAAAAACTTCAACGAGATGGTACGATCTGGGCATCGCAATCCTTTCTTCCAACAAGATCAAATTGTCATCACTTCGTATCAATATGCTCGAAATAAAGCAGATATGCTACAAAAAGTATCTTGGGATTTAATTGTCTTCGACGAAGCGCATCGCATGCGGAATGTGTACAAAAAATCAAATAAAATTGGACGCACACTGAGAACAGCAACAGCTGGTTATCCAAAAATCTTATTGACGGCGACGCCATTACAAAACTCTTTAATGGAATTATACGGGCTTATTAGCTTTATCGACCCTCATATTTTTGGAGATGAAACAACGTTTAGACGTCAATTTGCTCGCGGCACAAAAGAAATGTCGGAAATGGATTTTATTGATTTAAAGCAACGTATTAAACCTGTTTGCCATCGTACTTTAAGACGGCAAGTAACCGAGTATGTAAATTATACACAGCGTATTCCAATTACTCAGGAATTTATGCCAACGAATGCGGAGTGGGAATTATACGAAAAAGTATCCGCGTACTTACAGAGAGAACAACTCTTTGCTTTACCGACAAGTCAGCGGGCATTAATGACGTTAGTCGTACGTAAATTGTTAGCCTCTTCTTCCTTTGCGATTTCTGACACATTGTTTTCTCTAATTAAACGACTCGAGCAGTTACTAGTAGAACTAGAGCGCGGAAAAACAGAAGTAGCTGCAGAGCATTCAGACGTTTATGCAGATGTTGATGAATTTGACGATACAATGGAAGAGTGGGGAGAAGATGAACAGCAATCATACATAGGTGAATTATCGCTAGGTGAAATGAAACACCTTGTTCAAAAAGAAAAACAAGAATTAGAGGAATATTATTCTCTGGCGAAATCGATTAAAGAAAATTCAAAAGCGGAAGCGTTGTTGATTGCGCTTGAAAAAGGATTTGAGAAATTAAGAATGCTAGGCGCAAACGAAAAGGCAGTGATTTTTACAGAGTCACGCCGAACGCAAGCTTATTTACGTGAATTTCTCGAACGCAACGGCTATACTGGTAAGATTGTATTGTTTAATGGCGAAAACCAAGATGAACAGGCGAAGCAAATTTATGAACAATGGCTAGAAAAGCATCAGCACGATGATAAAATTACCGGTTCGAAAACCGCAGATATGCGTGCGGCTCTCGTTGAATATTTTAAAGAACAAGCATCGATTATGATTGCGACAGAATCAGCATCAGAAGGAATTAACTTGCAATTTTGTAGCCTAGTCGTTAACTATGATTTGCCTTGGAATCCACAGCGGATTGAACAGCGTATCGGACGTTGTCACCGTTACGGTCAAAAGCATGATGTTGTTGTTATTAACTTCTTAAACCGTAAAAATGAAGCCGATAAAAAAGTGTATGAAATTCTCTCGGAAAAATTCCGTTTGTTTGAAGGGGTATTTGGTTCTTCAGATGAGGTACTAGGGTCGTTAGAGTCTGGGGTAGATTTTGAAAAACGAATTCAACAAATATATCAAACTTGTCGTACCGCAGAAGAAATTGAACAAGCATTTAAAAATTTACAAGCGGAGTTAGATGAGCAAATACAATTAAAAATGAAAGAAACGCGTATGCATTTATTGGAGAATTTTGATGATGAGGTTAGGGAGAAGTTACGAGACCATTATCATCAAACAAGCCTACATCTCAATCGCATGGAACGTTACCTTTGGAACTTATCAAAATATGAAGGAGCGAGGGAAGCAACGTTTGATGATGAAACATTGAGCTTTGTCAAAGATCATGAAACATATCAAATGATATCGCAAGCGAAAAAACAAGAACGTTCAAACGTCCATCATTATCGTTTTTCTCATCCGCTTGCTCAAAAATGGATTGAGCAAGCAAAGAAGAGAAAACTTATACCAAAAGAAATTACATTCCGTTATTCTGATTATGAAGGAAAAGTTAGTATTTTAGAGCAGTTGATAGGAAAAGAAGGATGGTTATCGTTAGATTTGCTTCATGTACAATCGTTAGAAAATGAACAGCACCTCGTTTTTTCAGCGGTTGACTTAGAAGGAGAGCAACTCGATCAAGAAATGTGCGAAAAAATGTTTGAATTGCCTGCCGTTGAAGGGGAGGAAGTTGAGCTTTCCAATTCGATTTGCAATACACTTCGTCGAATTAGTGAAGGACAACAAGAAGCGATTTTAAATGAAATTATGGAAAGAGCATCGGCTTATCTTGATTCAGAGTTAGAAAAGCTGGAAAAATGGTCACAAGACTTGAAAAATAAGCTCGAAAAAGATATAGATGAAATGACAGTTGAAATTGAACATTTAAAAAGAGAGGCAAAGCTTACGCGCAATCTAGCAGAAAAGCTTGAAATGAATAAGCAAATTAAGGAGCTCGAAAAGAAGCGAAACGAGATGCGGCGAAATCTCTATGACCAGCAAGATGAAATTGATGAACAAAAAGATCGGCTATTCGAAGAAGTAGAGAAAAGGCTAGAACAGCGCATCTCAACGGAACATCTTTTTACGATAAAATGGAGAATCGTGTAACAGTAGGAGGGAGTACATTGGCTCAAAAACAAAAACTAGAACTAACGTGGATTGGCAAAGACGAACAACCGAAGCTCGAACCGCGCATTCTTCTCGAAGATCCGGAACTTTCCTATCATGCGAAAGAACGAGTGACGGAAAATGATATTTTTGATAATCGACTTATTTTTGGGGACAATTTATTAGCTTTGAAGGCATTGGAACAGGAATTTGCAGGAAAGATTAAATGTATTTATATCGATCCGCCGTATAATACAGGGAATGCATTTGAACATTATGATGATGGATTGGAGCATTCTATCTGGTTAAATATGATGTTTGCTAGACTAAAGATACTTCATAAATTGTTAAGAGAAGACGGTTTTATTTTTGTACAAATAGATAATAATGAGCAAGCATATTTAAAGGTAATAATGGATGAGATATTTGGCAGAAACAACTTTTTAAATATGATTGCTTATGAACGTTCCGGAAGTGCTGGTATAGGACAAGGAGCAACTTTCTTATTAAACAATACTGAATATATTCTAGTTTATGCAAAAGATAAAAAACAAATTGAAAAGATAGAAGCAAAGAGTTATAAGCCTTTGGATAAAGAGATTATGAAGAGATATAACAAAATCTTAATTGATCAGGGTTCAAAAGAATTAATTAAGGAATTTAATTCTAAATCAAATGGACAACCAGTAAAAATTTACATACATAGAAATTATAGGATTGAAACCATCTCCTTGGCTAACTTTAATAATCGAAAAGATGAGATTGAGAGATTATACTTTAAGTATTTTGATTCCATTTTCCGAACAACTAATCCGCAAGCTGAAAATTCATTTCAGAATGAATTAATTAGTTACATGGATAAGGATTGTTTATACTCAGTTGAATATATTCCAAGTCGTGGAAAAGAGAAAGGAATATTAACTAATAAATACTATCTTAATAAGGAGTTATTTGCTTGGTTAAAAGATTCTGCAGAAATAAAAGGTAATCAAGTTGTTAAAACTAATAAAATGGGTGATTTCTGGCGAAACGAGGACATTCCTAAAGCTAATTTAGCTAATGAGGGAGGAGTTAATTTTAAGAGAGGGAAGAAGCCCGAAGCTTTAATTAAGACAATATTAGATATGGTCACTGAAGAAGGCGACTGGGTCCTTGATTCGTTTGCTGGCTCTGGTACGACTGGAGCGGTAGCTCATAAAATGAGACGGCGGTGGATTATGATTGAGCTAGGTGAGCATTGTCATACGCATATTATTCTGCGAATGAAGAGAGTTATTGATGGAACGGATCAAAGTGGGATTAGCAAGGCGGTCAATTGGAAAGGTGGGGGCGGTTTCCGATATTATAAATTGGCGCCAAGTTTGTTGAAGAAAGATAAGTTTGGAAATTGGATCATTAATCCAGAATATAATGCCGAAATGCTGGCGGAAGCGATGTGTAAACATGAAGGGTTTACGTACAATCCAGACCCGGAAGTGTTTTGGAAGCAAGGTCAATCTACGGAGAACGATTTTATCTATACAACCACACAGCTTGTCACGCAACAAATGGTGGAAAGTATTGTCGAGCAAATGAAAGAAAATGAAACGTTGCTCATTTGCTGTAAAGCGTATAACGTTAACGTTGAGGATTTCCCGCAAGTGACGATTAAAAAAATTCCGCAAGCCATTTTAAACAAATGTGAGTTTGGTCGCGACGATTACAGTTTAAATGTCAACAACTTACCAATGAAAGAAAAAGAACCAGAACAATTAGAGCTATTTTAGGGGGGAGAGGTCATGAATCGTATTGTGAGTGCTATTTCATCTCGACTTAGCCTTCGTAAACCACAAAAAGAGTCGTTAGAAATTCTTGCCGAGGTGATTGAGCACTTCGGCTTAAATAAACAAAACGATCCCCAATCATTACAAGAGAAGTTAGCTGCTGTTAACGCGAACTTTCCAAGCGTAACAGATTTTGAACGCGAATTTCCTTCGCTCTGTTTTGCTTTGGCAACAGGCGTCGGGAAAACACGGCTAATGGGGGCGTTTATCGCTTACTTACATATGGCAAAAGGAATTCGCAACTTCTTTGTGTTAGCACCTAACTTAACAATTTATGAAAAATTAATCCAAGATTTTACGCCAAATACACCGAAATATGTATTTAAAGGGCTTTCCGAGTTTGCTAATAAACAACCGAACATTATTACAGGGGATAACTATGATCAGCAAGCCATCTTTTTAGCTGATCCGGTAGCTATAAACATTAACATCTTCAACATATCTAAGATTAATAGCGAAGTTAGAGGAGGAAAATCGCCAAGAATTAAACGGTTAAGTGAATATTTAGGGGAGAGTTACTTCGATTATTTGAAATCCCTTCCTGATCTTGTTCTATTAATGGATGAATCGCATCGTTATCGGGCATCAGCTGGAGTCAAAGCAATTAATGAATTAAACCCGATTCTCGGTTTAGAATTAACGGCTACACCGCAAGTGGAAAGCGGAAATAAAACGATTCCATTTAAGAATGTGATTTATAGCTATCCTTTGTATAAAGCAATGGAGGATGGCTATGTGAAAGAACCGGCTGTCGCTACAAGAGAAAACTTTAATCCTGCAAAGTTTAATGAACGTGAATTAGAACGCTTAAAATTGGAAGATGGTATTCGTGTCCATGAAGAAACAAAAGTGGAATTAGAGTTATACGCTCGAGAGAATAATGTAAAATTAGTGAAACCATTTATTCTTGTCGTTGCCCAAGATACGGATCACGCTGAAGAACTTATGAGCATAATTGAAAGCGATGACTTTTTTGAGGGACGTTATAAAGGAAAAGTTATTACCGTTCATTCCAATCAGCGCGGCGAAGAAAAAGATGAAACAATTAAAGAATTGCTTGCTCTTGAAGATCCAAATTCAAAAGTTGAAATTGTCATTCATGTGAACATGTTAAAAGAGGGATGGGACGTCACCAATTTATATACGATTATTCCACTCCGTGCCGCCAATTCAAAGACGTTAGTGGAACAGTCTATTGGTCGTGGTCTCCGTCTTCCATATGGAAAGCGTACAGGTGTATCGGCAGTCGATCGTTTGACGATTATTGCTCATGATAAATTCCAAGAAATTATTGATGAGGCGAATAATCCTAATTCAATTATTCGTCGCGGGGTTGTCATTGGTCGTGATATTGCGCAGACAGAAAAGAAATTAATCACAATTGAGTCGAACGTAGAAGCATCATTAATCGATGAGTTAGTGGGAATGAAGGAATCCCTCACTCCTGAAGAGGAAAAGAAACTAGAAACCAAGAGAAATATTGCAGAAAAAGTAGTGAGAGTAATTTCAAAGCAACAAACGTTATATAGTTCTAAACAATTAAAAGATCCTGTAGTACAACAACAAATTGTTAATGATGTTAAAGGAACGTATACTGTATCCCAGTTGTCCCTATTTGAGGAAGAAACCGAAAAAGTAATAGAGGAGATGGTTGCAAGAGCAGTCGAGTTACTTCCTAATTTGTCTATTGAAATTCCACGAATTATTTTGCAACCGACCGGAGAAATTTCATGGGGCTATCACGATTTTGATTTAGATTGCAGCTTGATTCCGAAATTACAACCAGTTGCGGAAAATATTTTGATTGAGCATTTGCGTACTCATCAAAGGGAAGTATTGCAAATTAAAAAAGATGTCAATACAACAGAAGAGCGCTTAGAAGATTATCTTGTCTTTCATCTAATGGATTATCCAGCTGTTTCCTATGAAGATCATGCCGAATTGTTGTATAAGCTATCGGAGCAGTTGATTACGTATCTTCGCAGTTATTTAAAAACAGAAGATGACGTAAAAAATGTAGTTGTTTACAATCAAAAGCGTTTAGCACAATTGATTTATGCGCAGATGAAAGAACATTATTACGAAGAGCCAACGAATTATGAGGCAATTGTTCGAGTTGGTTTTGATACATTAAAAAGCAGCAGCGTAGCCGTGGACGCCAATGAGGAAGTACGTGATTTCCGACAGCCAGTAGCAAATAAATCAGCGATTCGCAGTATGTGTTTTGGTGGCTTTAAGAAATGTTTGTACCGAACGCAAAAATTTGAATCCGACGCTGAACGAAAATTTGCGGTCATTTGTGAAAGCGACCCATCCGTTTTAAAATGGCTGAAGCCAACGCAAAATCATATCAAAATTTACTATAATCAGACACAAGCGTACATTCCAGACTTCATCGTTGAAACAGATGAAAAAATGTACTTATGCGAAATCAAGGCAACAAACAGAATCGAAGAAGACCAGGAAGTAGCACTCAAAGCACAAGCGGCCATCACATGGTGCCAACACGCTTCCAAGCACGCTCTTGAAAACAATGGAAAAGAATGGGCATATTTATTAATTCCACACGATGATGTAGATTCGAACAAAACGATTAAGGGATTGGAGGCGGTGTATAGAAAGAATTAATGGATTTTAAGAATGACCAAACAAGAAGCTAACTTTTACGTAGCTTGTCGAGTTTTTCGGCAAACTGTAATATTTTGTGTGTTGAAAATATTTTTTGTGTAGTATAAAATTTTCACAAACTATATATCTTTGTTGTTAATTCCCTTATGCCTCATCCTTTCCATAAATTCTTCATTATCTTATAAACTTGGAAGGGATGAGAAATAGATGAAAGACTTTATTTGTTTGTTTTTATTTGCAGTGTTAGAAGTTGGATTATCTTTTTGTAATACAAGCGGTGTTTTCGAGTATTGGTTCGTTTTTTTCAAAGTTTTATTTGAGGATTTTACTTTTAAAATTAAAATCCTGAAGTGGTATATATACTTTGTTTTGAGGAAGATTCGTAAGTAAGTTTGGCGGGAGAGGATGAGCATAATACAGGGGAATTTCTTCTCCTAAAAATTAATAAAGATAAATATAAAAATAGTCGTTTACTTATTACACAAAAATATTATATGTCTCCCGCCAAATTTCCATAAATAACATGCGATTGGAGTGCTTGAGAGGAATATTGCAGACCAGAGAACAATGTAAATGATTTTACGTTACGTATGATGCAGACAGAAGCTATGAGGCTTCTGTCTTTTTTTGTTTTTGTGACATGATTATACAGGATTTTTTGTTAAATTTAGATATTATATCCATTTTGATGCTATAAGATATTTTATCGAGACAGTAGTTAATCAAGAAGCGAAAAGGGCTAGAAAACACTATATACATAAAGGGGATGTTGTAGAGTGAAAGAACTTTCTAATAGAAAGAAGATAGTGATATCTTGTACAGATATTGTCGAAAAAGAAAGTGTAGATGATACAGAAGTTTACTATTTCAATGGCAAAAAATTAGATAAAAAAGCTAATGGAAAAACAGAAATAGAACTTGCGAAAGAAAAAATTACTGAAATTATTAATAAATTTTTGGGAAGGCAATACGAAAATACAATTGTTTTGACCGGAGCAGGAAGTTCGATATTAAAAGAAACTGATATTAATGAGGAAATCGATGAAGGGATTAATATATCCGATCATTCAGGAAAAACTGTGGCTGAGCTAAAAACAGAGATTGAAAAACATCTTAATGATATTCCTAATGTGTTCAGTTTAGATGAACCAGCAAAAAAAGTGAAATATTTACTTGAAGAGGTTTTTAATGGTTTACCAACATAACTTGGGGTTGTTAATATAAAAATGAATATTTTTTCCATGTATAGGTATGAAAAAAGCGAAAACTCTGGTATCGTAATTGTTGACTAGACAAACCACGATAGGAGTTTTCGCTTTGTACAACCAGTTTATCAAATCTATTCTACCATTACCATCTTTTTTTACGATTTCCATGCCTTCTGATGGAGAGCCTGCTGTTTTTCCTGTTCAAGCAGCACCTCAATGCATTCTTTGTCCCATTTGCTTTGGGAAAACCTATCGCCACGATAAAACACTTCGACGTTTTCGTCATAGTTATGCTTGGCATATCGGTACGCTTTGGATTGAATTAGAGGTACGTCGACAACGCTGTAAGAATTGCAATTACACGTTTACTTATGATTATGACTTAGGTCTTGTTCGATCTTCTACTTTAGCTTATCGCCTTCAAATTGTCGATCACTGTCATGGACGGGCCATTTCAGATGTTGCTCGTGAATTTGGATTGCCATACACAACGGTAGAACGTTGGTTTTATACATACGCACCGAAGTAGCTAACAGAAGAAAAACCTTCTAGAATTTGTGTCGATGAATTTGCCCTTCGAAAAGGACATACTTACACGACAAGTGTATTAAATGCCGATACAGGTCATGTTTTAGCGATTATTCCAGGACGAGACGAACAAGCCATTCAATCGGCTCTTTCTTGTGTGGAAGGAACCGTTCAACAAGCTGTGAGTGACTTAGCACCTGCCATGGCGAAAGCGATTCAACATGCCTTTCCGTCTGCGATTCATGTGCTCGATCACTTTCATCTCATCCAATTATTCACGGATGCTCTGAAAAGACGAAGACGTTATTTGAACGAGGCGAAAAAGCATTATAAGGTACGGTTTATGGACCGTTGCTTAGCGTGTGATCCAGCTACACTCACCGAAGAAGAGCGTGGGTTGGTTTCACAATGGCTAAAAGAAGACAAGCATGTATGTCATATATATCAATCCTTACAACACATTCGTTACGTGTTCAAAGCGAAAACGTTTATTCAAGCGAAAAGGCGATTTTCGGATTGGATAAAACGGTTTCAATTTCATACTTGCGGTGCGATTTCAAGTATTGTGAAAGCCCTTGTTTCTCGTGAGAAAGCCATACTCAATACCATTTTATCCACTTTATCAAACGGGATGATGGAGGGCACCAATAATAAAATAAAACTCATTAAAAGGCGAGGGTATGGATACCGAAACAACGCACATCTTTTCTTGCGCATCCGCCTAGAAACGGGAGGGAAATTTGTCACCCCCGACTTTTGGTGATTAACCTTAATATTTCTATTTTTATTAAAATATATATTTACAGATATTTTTTGAAATTGTAAAATAAAACTATGTCATAAGGTGACAAACGGAAGCTATATATTTCAGGTATACGTATAATGTATATTCTGAAGATGGAGAACAACACTGCCTCAAGTTGTTGTTCGACTTGGGAACTTACTTTTAATTATAGTTTCCGTGGAAAGTCTTGCTAATATAGCAAGACTTTTTGTTTGGAGGGATGAAAATGTTGTTAAAGGATATTGAGAACCATATAAAGCAAATAGCAAAAAGAAAAGCAAGTGAATTTCAAAAATACCATAATAACATAGAGTTAATTTACCAACGTGAAAAGAGAAGGGTAAAAAATCCTGGAAAGAAAGAGATTAAAATTCCCGAGGAATGGTTAGTTGATAATAAACACAATCCATTTTATGTTCTTAAGCATCAAAAGCAGATCGCCAAATCTGTTTTTAATAAATTAATTAATGGAACATATAAACCTTTCGAACCGTATTTAAAACAAATACCCAAAAAGAATAGTTCAAAGACGAGATCTGTTCATATATTTCAAATCCCTGATGAAGCCGTTTCAAATTATTTTTATAATAGATTATTGAGCAAGAATAAACATAGGTTCAGTTCTTTTTCTTACGCTTATAGAAAAGATAGAAATGTTCATTTTGCTATACAAGATATTGCACTTGATATAAAACAAAATCCAAGGATGTTTGTCGCAGAGTTTGATTTTCGTGACTTTTTCGGTTCCATTGAACATGAGTATTTAATAAATCAACTTAATCAAAATGGTTTTTTAGTAAGTGAGTTTGAGAAAGACGTAATAAAAGCGTTTCTTAGTCATTTTGAAAAAGGTATTCCTCAGGGGACATCTATTTCTTTATTTTTAGCAAATCTTGCATGTTGGAAGTTAGATAAACGATTAGAAGTAGAGGGACTTAGATTTGCTAGGTATGCAGATGATACAGTTATTTGGTCGGAGAGTTATTCGAAGATTTGTAAGGCCTTTGATATTATTCATGAATTTTCAAAAGAAGCTGGTGTTGAAATAAATTTTGATAAATCCAACGGCATAAGTCTTTTGTCGAAAAAGGGTATGCCTTCAGAATTTAGTACATATAAAACTTCAATAGAGTTTCTTGGTTACCAACTTTCCGGAGATAATGTTAGCATTAAGCCGGATTCTGTGAAAAAAATTAAGAAACATATTAGTTATCTCCTTTATAAGAACTTGATACAACCTTTGAATAAGACCCCTCTTCAGGCTGTGACAATTCCTAGTAATGATAATGATAGTGATTTTGTTACTGCCATTATGCAGATTAGAAGATACTTATATGGAAATTTAAATGAACATATGTTAAGAAATTATTTAAACGGTTCATATAAGCGTCTAAATTTTAAAGGTTTAATGAATTTTTATCCTTTAGTCGACGATGAAGAACAAATGAAGCAGCTTGATAAATGGCTACTGTCTACAATTTTAAATGCTCTAAAAAAAAGAAATAAGCTGCTTTTAAAACACGGGCATAATCGTTCTAACCAGTTTCCATTTAATTTAAACAAAGATACTTTATTGCAGGAGTGTAGACGTAGAAAAATTAACGGCAAAAAGGGGCTTATTGAAATTCCGAGTTTTACAAGAATCTATAGAGCAATTAAGGAAGAATTAGTTGTTAAAGGAATAGAAAGAACTATGCATCCTAAGTCTAATGAATATGATTACTAATAAATGGTTAAGTGCCTGGCACCACTCAAAGATTGTGAGGGGCTTAAAATAGGTATATACGTGTAGAGGATATTTCATTTTACTAGATTATCCATTATAATAACAATAGCATATGGTTAAGGCATCTCAGAGGATAGTAAAATCTCGAGATGCCTTTTTTGTTTTACTAATTATAAATATGATTATTGAGGGATTAGTTCGATATTTCAATAGGAATGATTTACACATTTAAAAAAGATGGAGGTTCACTTCATTGTATACATTAGAAGATAACTACGACAAAAATGTTTTAAAAACAATCTCCTTGTTAGCGAGAGGTATTCAAGATTTTGATCAGCAATATAAAGAAGAAAGACTGGAGAATCTGCCTTCGTTGTGGAAAAAAGCTTCCGCTAAATTACACCTAATCGGTTTAGAACAAGGACTAAAGCAAAACGATTTATTTCCGCTTACCTTAGATAAACAAATGGAATGGTTAAGTACCCCTCTGACAGCTTGGCCATACCCTAAATTTGCTGAATTATTTTCATTAGAAGATGACTTTATGGAACCTATTTTATATGACTTTTCTGTAACAGAATTTTGTATTGCTATTGCGCAGGAGGGACAAAATCCGATTTTGGAGCAAGATACCGAAGAATTTGTTCAATTGAAAACGCTCTTAGATGATACAGGATATCGGTATTTGAGAAAATTTCTTATTGATAATCCTGTTGTTCGTGTAACCGACAGGAAAGTATTAAAACAAATGAAAAATTTACCCAATGAAGTTCAAAGTAAATTGTGGGATTTATTTTATGAACCAATTCCATTAACCTATGTATCTGATAAAACAGTCAACGTCTGTCCGCGTTGTAGTTGGACTTTGTTCAAAGATTTAAATGGCGATTATAAATGTGATACAGATAAATGTAAGAAGTTAACGAGAAATTGGGAGGAAAAAGTTCGTTCGATTGAAAATGGTAGCAATTTATTACGTGTAAAGCGTGGTATAAGACGATATATCGTTGACCCAGGAATTATTGAAATGAATTTGTATAAAGAGCTTTGCAAAATCGGTAAAGATAACGGACAATTTGAAGTAGAACTTTATCCAAATAAAGATGAATATGACATTTCAATAAAATTGAAAAATGGAGAGACTTGGATGATTGACGTAAAAGATTGGGCTGTGCCGCAACAACTTGCCTTCCATATAAAACCTTTTTCGTCAACAAGTGAATATGCTAAGGCAATTTTTAATAGTACCAAACTATCGGGGAGAAAAATACGTAGAAAAATTAAAAGTGATTTGTGATAAAGGATACATCATTATGACTGATAAAGAAATCATCCACTATATAATGAGAATGATCGAGGAGGAATAATGAATTGAGAGTTCGGTTTGAAAATTATTTTGCAAGTTTGGTTAAAGAAGTAAAAGGACATCTTATGGCAGCTGAAGTTTCAAGAGACGAAGTGGACGATATAGCTAAGACAATACTAAAAGTAGAAGCAGCAGCATATGGCTTAATGCAATTATTACCTGAAGAAATGTGGACATTCGAGCAGCTTTCCTATCTTTATTCGGGTACGTATTTATCGTTATTTCAAAATTTTTCTGATAGACAAATGAGAATTTGGAGCAACTTGAAGATTTTGCTGCCGTCATGGAAAGCGAGGAGCATAGTCACGAATTTGTGTGAGGAGTATTTTAGCTTGCAAATTCCACAAACTTTTCTTCATCTCTTACGTAATGAAGAAAGAATGATTTGGAAAAGCCTAACGCAGTATCCAGACCGTACATCATATTACGAGCAATTGCTCACGGGTGTAATTCCTCATGTTTCTTCAAATAGATCTATAGCTCAACATAATGTTGTCACTAAATTTAAAGACATTCACCAAGAAATTTCGTTTAAGATTCCTGAATATGTACACTCTTCTGAAATACGGGAGATTGATACAGATTATTTGCCTAAAGAAGCTTTATCCGTTACAAAAGAAGATTTACTGAAAGCGGCGAAAAAACTTGATAATCTTGAATTAGAAATTTTAGGGGAATATAAACATCAATGGTGTAAAAGAATCGAACCGATTATTTTTAATGAATGCACAAAATCGAAAAAACGCACAGATATATTATTTCTTTCTGGAACACAGCATTGGGTAGGGACGCTTTCGTCAGGAAAATCAACGATTATGGATTTACTTGCTTTCCATCTGTATGAAAATAAGAAAGTAACGACGCTCATTGTCGGGGACGTAGCAACCGCTCTGAAAAAAGTTGATTATTTTCAATCAATAGGAATAAAAGCAGTGCCAATTATTAGCTATCGACAAAGAAAAAGACATATTCATGAATATATGCAAACGATGGATGAATCCTTCATGTCATTAAGGAATTTTCAAAAACCTGCGATGCGCTATTTGTCAGATATTTGTATCATACAAGAAATGCAAGAGTTGAACTTAGAAGGACCTCCACCATGTTTTAACATGAGACAAAATAATAAAGTGACCATTTGCCCATATTTTTTTCATTGTCCCTATCATCATGCTTATCATGATTTGTCGGAAGCCGGCATTTTAATCGCTACAATACAAGGGCTTGTTTATAGCGAAATGCCTTCAGCACTCACTAGTATTCGAATGCGGATGTTTGAATATGTTTACCGACGTTCAAGCTTAATTCTTATCGACGAAGCTGACCGTGTACAATCCCAACTAGATGCGATCTTTGCTCCGGAAGAAGAGATCGCAGGGTCACAAACAAGCTGGTTAGAGCAACTCCATAAAAAAAATCAATGAACAGCTGTATAAGTCAAAGCTTTCTCTAAGGAAACCAACTATTGACAAATGGAATCGTGCTTTACAAAACGCGATGTCAGCTGTTTATCTCGCATATTCACAGCTTCAGCAAGAAAGGGACATTTATACATTTGTTGGAAAACAATATTTTACATCATATAAACTTTTGAAGCAGTTTACCCTTTCTTTGCTTAATATTAGTGGTAAAGATGAAAAGTATCAAGAAAATCCATTGTTTAAGCGAATATGGAAGGATTTTAATGATTTTGTTTTATCTTATCAAAAAGAAGATTACGGTTTTTTATATAGCGAAAAATTAGAAAAAAAACCATCTTTAAAATTATTAAAATCGATTACGAATCAGTTGATACAAGATGATGAGGAATCGTCTGTTTTAATTAGAGAATGGTTAGAGCTAACAAGTAAACGTTTTAATTTGACTCTTCAAAATAGGCGTTTGTTAGAGAAAAAACTGCGTTTTTCATTGACTATCCTTCTTCTTGAAAAATACTTATTTTATTTAGTTCAGCACTTTGACACGATTCAATCTGAATTTGAGGACATGGGTATTGACAACATGCTATCTATATTTCAAGGAACACCAAAGGATTACGACGGTCTGCTGCCTGTTTCGCCAACGGGAATTGGAATGGGATTTCGCTATGAAAGTGAAGAGCATGCATATGCAAAAGGAGGAATTTTGAAACTTGTTCGGATAATAGGAGTTGGAAGATATTTACTAACACATATGGATAAATTTTTTTACCCGTTAGATGGAAAAAAAGGTGCGACGGTCATTCTTTTATCAGGTACAAGTGAAGCTCCGTTTTCATCAAAATATCAAATTCAGTTGCCGGTTAGTTATTTAATTGAAAAGGACGAAGAAGTACAAACGGAAATTGAAGTTATATTTGAGCCGCTCTATAAACCGGACTTTGATCCTATTATAATTTCTGGAAAAAAAGATGATGAAAGAGATTGGGAACTTAAATCAGCTGTTGCATCGCTGAAACGAAACAACATTATTGAAAGAGAACTTGAATTGGCAAGTGAAGGAAGAAAACGTTTGTTAATTGTCGCTGGTTCGTATGAAGAAGCAGCAATGGTTGGTAAAGAAATGAGAAATGTTTTTGATAGAAAGGATATTTATTATTTAACAAACCAAAATAACGCTTCACTAGAGGAAGGAGTGTGGCCGCGGCAAAAAGTAGCTTCGTTTTCAAAATCAAATGGTGTCATTCTTGTTGCTCCGTTGTTAGCGTTAGAGCGGGGACATAACATTTTAAGTACTGTTGACTCCATGCAGGTAGCCGCTTTTCATACGGCAATTTTTCTTGTTCGACCGTACCCGAGACCATACGATATGTCGAGGCTCATCAATCGTCTAAACGCGTATATTATGAATGAACTATCGAAAGTGAACACGAAAGATTATAACATAAAAGAACAAATGTTAAAACAAAGAAAGGCTGCATATGCGATACAGAAAGAAATACTCTTAAATGAGAGAGGCTTTCGTTATTTAGACAACATAGAGAGAAAGTATTTAATTATGGATTTATTTGTTTCAGTTTGGCAGCTAACAGGACGCCTTATCCGCGGAAATGTCCCAGCAAAAATTATATTGTGTGATGGAAGTTTTGCGCCAGAAACGGTGATGGGTAACGCTGACAATTATACTACAAGCTTGCTTGTTGCTTGGAAAGAAGAGATCACACGCTTTGCAAAACGGGACAATTATTTTATTTTGCAAAAACTTTATTATCCGATCATGGATGGATTACAAAATTTGAAAGGGGTTAAAGTTCATGACAAAAATAAAAGACGATCCACAAAAGAAGACAAAAGCTAAATACACGTCGGATTATATTAAACTCCTAGCGATTCCAATAGAAGAAAATCAAGTTATTAAAGGATATAGCATTAATTTTCCACAAAAAATGAAAAATATAATGGAAGAAGAAAATCATTTCAAAAACAAATTCCGAATATTCCCATTGAAGTCGTTAAGTGAAACTATTCAAATTTTATTTACGGATTTATTGTTTGTAAACAGTAACGCACATTTTCAACATAATGAGCCATGGTTATTTTCCCAACATCCTATTGATATAGATTTATTAAAGCATATGATTGAGTCATGGTATTATGTTCACTTTAAAAAAATCCTTCTTCCAAATGTGTTAAACGATATAAAAATCGTAGAAGAAGAAAGAATAGTGAAGATAATAAAAAATGAACAAGGAACAGCTGATCTAAGCGATAGTTTTGCTTATCAATATTTGCCAAAAATCATTTCAGCAACTTTAAATAAAAAATTATTCATACCATGCTTACAAAAACATCTTGATTTTATTGAAGTAAGCACAAGTTCATCTAATGGCGTTAACTGGATAAGTTGGCCCCCGGAAAACGTTAAAGTTAAAAAACATACGGAACATTTTTCATACAACGTCAAATTTCGTATACAAACAATTCCTTTCGATTCCGTTCCTTATTTATACATTCATGTAGGAATTTTGCGTTGGATGACAAATAAGGCATTTATAAGAAATGAGGGAACGACTGTCTACCTGCAAGGAGCTTATCCATGGATTAGTGGCAAAAATGAAGTGGCACCAATTATCAAAGCATCTGTAAAAAAGCGGAACGGCCATTTGTTTTGGGAACATAAAACAAATGATATCATTAATGAAATGAGTTACGGCGGGGTTATACCCGAGATTGAAAAAGTTTTTGAAAACCCCTCACAATATTTTCTAGAGAATAAGGAAAATAAATTTACTGTTTTAATACCATATGGTTCGCATTTGTGGGGAACACATAATCTGGGAGCAGGCGCAGGTTTTAAAGAAAGAGTGGAAATCTCAAAGGAAATAGTAAAACAATTGCCTTCCGATTACTCATTCCCGATTTGTAGAAAAATAAAATCATCTTCAAGGATTGTGAAACATAAAAATTTAAAGTTGTCATCATCAATGATAATAGAAATTTGGTACTCCGATTTAAAGTGGCTTGAAAAGGCAAAAAATTCATTGCTTAAATCGTTAAATATTGAAGCGAACAATGAGGTTAATGTTTATGAATATGGGGAGTCCACCATCATATTAAAAGAGAAGGCAATATCGGAACAACTGGATGTTGGGCGGGAAAGAAAAAAAGATGGAGAGACATTGCTGATTGAGCGTATAACAAAAATGTTAAACGGTGATGTTACCCCATCGTTCTGTTTATTTGAATTAAAAGATAAGGAAGATTTTTATCACAGCGTTGATCCAAAGGACTTCATCAGACATATATTTGCTAAACATAACAAATTAACACAGTTCATTCGTCCAGTGGATCCAAAAGAGGATATAAAAAAATTGGATCATCGCTTTGAGAAAGCTGTTGCAGATTTGTTGAGACAAGCAGGAATTGTTTCGTTAAGGGGACAAGCCTTTCTTGAGCGACACTCCAATACTACTTTTGTAGGCTTGTACAATATTCAGCGAAACAAAAAAACGAGCAAAGAGAAGATCAATTATCCAATTATGGTTAAAGCCGATGCTAATGAAATAAAAATGGCTCTTCCTTGTAGGGGGTGGGTACCTTACCATGAAGGATTGCTTATGCTTGCAAAAGAAAGCAGTAATTTCATTTCCTTTAATTATGAACAAGATATGATGAAATTCCTTCATGGTTCGTTACATCAAATCAATGCAGAACATATTGTTTTGTTCGCGAAAGCTCAAAATATACGAAAACAAGTCAAATGGTTCCAAAACAGAAACATAAGTACCACTGAAAATCCATTATCAATGTTTAACAATTTAAGTATTGTTCGTCTTAGAGATGAAGAAGAGGTCGAAGCACCGGAGTGGACAGTTTTTGGTAAAATTGAAAATGAGTTAAGTGAAATAACGGAAATTCCGCAATCTTTCCCAACCGGACTGTTTAAGTTCAATGAACATGTCTTTTTTAGTATCGGTTCTAAGCCTCAAGGAGTTGGACAAAAGATCAATCCTAACAAAACAAAAATTGAAAAGCCAACCATAAATTTCTTGCGTTCAACAGCAGTTGAATTGACCATTCCAGTCTGCAGGGAGGACAAATTACCAGAAGAAATTGCCCAATTGGCCTATCAATTGAGAAAAGAAACCAGTTTGCAGTATGATGATAAGGATACATTAATGCCTCTACCATTACATCTAGCTATGAAAGCAAAAGAATATGCTAAAATTGTTTTCTAGATGAGAAGGAAGATAATATCTAGAAAAGCTAGGCAAATGATAAGACGCTTGTTTTTAGCATAGCAAGGATAAATCTTCTGGCACTCCGAAAATATTTTTAGCCATGAAAAGAAAATGAGCCGATCGCTCAAAAAGACTGTTCAGAAGGCTGTGTCCGACAGCCTTCTATGTTTGTACAACCTTCTAAAGTTTATGTGATCAGAAAAGTGATGGACACGTATATCTATACATTGATGGTTTTACTGGCAGCAATCATATGGGGGACGACGGGTACTGCACAATTTTTTACACCGGAACAGATGGGCTCGTTAGCGATTGGTGCCGTTCATTTGACTATTGGCAGAGTTGTCTTGTTATGGATTGTTTGGGCTAAGATACTGCTTGTTTGGAAGCATTGGCCGTTAAAAGTAACAGGTTTAGCGATATTATCCATAGCGTTGTATCAACCGTATAATTCAGATATTGATTTGTACATTAATTATACGGGAAACAAAAAGGGAAAATCATGAATGAGATTGACAACATTGTCGGCATTTATTCGTGTGATGTGCTGCCTTTCGATTCGCTGAATGAGGAAATCTAACGGCAAATTGAGCGCGATGGAATAATGATTTATGAGAAGTCTCTATCTTGAATTATGTCTTTGCTTAAATAACATGCTCAGTGAATTTTTCGAGGATGAAATATATGTAAATTTCAACTTTTTGAAAAAATGCTTTAAAGGCTAGGAGGAGGCTTTTTTTCTTAATTATGTTTTCGAGATTGATACTCATGACGCAAAAAATGCATCATTATTACAAGAGTGAAAATCTATTTTGTCGAATGTTTTAAATTTATACATTTTGGAATTTGAGTATGTCCGTGGAAGATGTATTCATTATATTAGCAACCATATCAAGTTGTTGAACTTATGTCTTGTTTGTTTGAAAATCATCAGAAGAAGCCATACATAGTTTTAGCCTTTTTGTGTTATTATGTAAGAGAAAGGCGGTAGATTGGGAATGGACGATTTGTTTGACAAATACAAAGAATCGATCGTGTTGTCGTATCAATATGCATTTCGTTTATTGTTGCACTTAAAAAATGTGATTTCAGCATCGCAACAAATAACAAATGAAGACGAATTGATGAAAGAAGTGTATAGAGATTCGATTGTGAAAAAATATGAGATTTTAGAAGATCAACTTTGGAAGCTTTTATCAAAAATTTTTAAGTCATCCGGGCTTGAACTAAACAGTCCGCGGGCATGTTATCGTCAAGCTTTTAAGGAAGGATGGATTGAAAATATTGATGTATGGAACGATATGCTGAGTTCGCGAAACGCAACTGCCCATGTGTATAACGAAGAAGATTATGAGCGAATAAAAAATAAAATCGTAAATGAATATGTTCACCAAATCGAAGCGTTGCTTCAAAAAATAAAAGAAGAAGTGATTGATAGCGATGTATGGAATTAATAAAAATGTATTTGAGCGGTTGCTTACGTATTTTGAAGGTGACAAAGAGATTCAAAAAGTTATTTTGTTTGGATCACGCGCAAAAAACACGGCACGCTATAATTCTGATATTGATTTGTGTCTTGATTATACCGGAAATAAAAAGGGGAAAATAATGGACGACATTGACGAGATTGTCGGCATTTATTCGTGTGATGTGCTGTTTTTTGACTCGCTGAATGAGGAAATAAAACGGCAAATTATGCGTGATGGAAAGGTCATTTATGCAAAACATCTGTCGTGAGCTTAGTGTTCGAGAGTATGTGTCGAACATGATGGGGCCAAAAGTGTTCGCTAGGCGTTCTCTTTTCGAGTGCCCTCCCTTTTTCCGTAAAAAACATCCATGAGTAAATTTTACTCCCCACCCATACATGAAAATCAACTATTCCTTCCCATAATGGATGATGAACGCAAACAGTTTTGAAAGACGTTCTTGGCGAGTAGTGACAGGCGTTGTTTGTCAATATTGTAAAAAAGCTACAGAAAGAGAATCCTTCTTCTGGAAGTTTTGTACATTGGAGCAATATGTTAAAGCCGATGATAAGGGGCGATTTTGACGCGCAATGTTCATAACAAAATAGTGATTTCTATAAAAGACACGAAAAGGTTTGACCTTAAAAATCAGTTAGTTTTAAGTAACAAAGATCCTATATATTTTGTTGATAACATAAAATAAGAGAGCTGTACCTGGCACCGCTCGAAGTAATATATAGGACATCACATTGGATAAATGAACGATATATTGTGAAACTCGCGTGAGGTCAGCCCCTTATGAGGCAGCCACATTTTTTAGCGAACAGTGCCAGGCACTGTTCGCTCTAAAGAAATGAATACATGACCTGCATGCAATTGTTCATACTTTCGTGTTACATCGCTTGTATAAATAACTACGATGCGAATGTGTTTCAGTCGTTTTTCTTGCTTATAGTATGTGTGCAAAATTCGGTAAGCATAATCGAGGTACTTTAGATGATTGTCGATAAACCGTTCGTTGCTTTCGTATTCTAAGAGGAGAATCGAATCGTCTTCGAGAAGAAATAATGTGTCAGAACGCTTTTCATCAGCTCGCACGGCTGGGAATTCGTTCGGCAGAAGCGCTTTAATTTTCGGAAGATCATGGAGGCCGTACACATCAAGCGCTTGATTACGATACAATTCGCTTAGCGATTTAAACAAAATATATTTAGCGTGATACGATATTCCTTGCGCCATTTTGTTACCCTCCGCTTTTTACTATTATTATACCTGTTGCCTTCTTTTATTGTCATCATTTGTTAGCATTTTGTCATAACAATCCGTCATCGCAGCGTTGTTAAGAAAAATGGGGTATACTGAAAAAAATAGAACACAATTTTTGTGTATGAAGTTAGAAGCAGTGAGAAAAGAACAAGTGTTGGACTGTAATGCGGGAGGGAAATATATTGAACACCAACTGGAACTTTGACAATAGTTATGCTCGGTTGCCTGAGCGGTTTTTTACGAAAATATATCCGACGCCTGTTCGTGATCCGAAGCTGGCTGTGCTCAATCGTTCGCTGGCAAAGAAGCTTGGGCTATGTGCGGAGGCGCTAGCGAGCGAGGATGGGGTGGCGGTGTTTGCCGGAAATCGAATTCCTGAAGGTGCGGAGCCTTTGGCGCAGGCGTATGCAGGACATCAGTTCGGATATTTTAATATGCTTGGCGACGGGCGAGCGATTTTACTTGGTGAACATGTGACGCCAGACGGAGAACGGTTCGATATTCAGCTGAAAGGGTCGGGACGGACGCCGTATTCGCGCGGGGGAGATGGACGTGCGGCGCTCGGGCCGATGCTTCGTGAGTATATCATTAGCGAGGCGATGCATGCGCTTCGTATTCCAACGACGCGCAGTTTAGCCGTTGTGACAACAGGGGAAGTTGTTATTCGCGAAACAGAGCTGCCAGGGGCGATTTTGACGCGCGTGGCAGCGAGTCATTTGCGTGTCGGGACGTTTCAATATGCGGCTCGTTTTTTATCGAAAGACGAATTGCAGGCGTTGGCAGATTATGCGATGAAGCGCCATGATTTGAACGGTGAACAGGCGTCTAACCGCTATCTTTTTTTATTGGAAGAAGTGATGAAAAAGCAGGCGGCGCTTGTAGCGAAATGGCAATTAGTCGGGTTTATTCATGGGGTGATGAACACCGATAATATGACGATTAGCGGTGAGACGATTGATTACGGACCGTGCGCGTTTATGGATGTGTACGATCCAAAGACGGTGTTTAGCTCCATTGATACGCAAGGGCGGTATGCGTACGGTAATCAGCCGTATATCGCTGGATGGAATATTGCACGTTTGGCGGAAAGTCTTTTGCCGCTTCTGCATGATAATGAGGAAAAAGCGATTGAGCTTGCGCAAGAAACGATAGGTCGATTTCCGGCGCTGTATGAAACGTATTGGCTAGAAGGGATGCGGGCAAAACTCGGGCTTTTTACGAAAGAAGAGGAAGACAAAAAGCTTATTGGGGAGTTGCTTCATCTTATGTATACTTATCGGGCTGACTATACGAATACGTTTCGCTCATTAACGTTAGGCGAGTGGAATTTTTGTGAACAACAGTTTCGCGATTGGTATGCACGTTGGAAGGAAAGAATCGCCCGTCAAGACGCAACAAAAGATGAAGTATATGAACAAATGCGGCAAAACAACCCGGCGATTATTCCGCGCAACTATCGGGTTGAAGAAGCGCTGACGGCAGCGGTTGAACATGGGGATTATACGGTCATGGAGCAATTGCTTCATGCGTTGCAACATCCGTATGCATACAAGAAGGAACACGAACAATATGCTATACCTCCTGAGCCGTCTGACCGACCGTATCGGACGTTTTGTGGGACGTAAAGAAGCTTCTCTCATGCTTGAGGGAAGTTTTTTGTTGTAGAAAGGGACGGGTGTTACATTGTAATATAAGGAAAGAAAGGGGAGGGGATCGTGTTTCCGTTTTTATACGACAATTCATACATAACGGTAAAGCTCCCGAAAGGAACGGTTGTTTTTCAAGAAGGGGATACGTGCGAACATGTCGCTTTTATCGTTTCGGGTGTCATTCGAGTAGCTAAAATTGGAGAGAACGGGAAAGAAGTAAATTTATATCGTGTTTGCAGAGGAGAGTCATGTGTATTAACGATTTCAAGCGTATTGTCTCATTCGCTTTTTCCAGCGACTGCGGTTGTAGAAGAAGATGCGGAAGCGTTTATCGTTCCGAAAGATGCGTTTGCGGCGATGATGGCAACAAACATACAGCTGCAAACGTTTGTTTATGATATGATGATGAATCGTTTTATGGCGATGATGCAAATGATTGAGCATATTGTATTCGAAAAAATGGATAAGCGTCTCGTTGAATTTTTGCTTGACCGATGCGAGAAAAATAAAACAAATATAGTGGAGATGACGCATGAACATATTGCGACAGAGCTTGGAACGGCGCGTGAAGTTGTTAGCCGGATGTTGAAGCAGCTAGAACGCGAAGGATATGTGCAACTTGGACGAGGAAAAGTGAAGATTATCGCCAAAGAAAAATTATGTGACAAATTTGCAACAATGTGACTTTATCACGGAAAAATGAACTTTTTTCCTCTATGCTAAAGGTAAAAGAAGAGGAGGAGAAAAAAGATGAAAGCCAATATTGGTTCGGTCGATCGCATCATTCGTCTTATATTAGGGGTTGCGTTATTAGGGCTGTTTTTCCTTGAAGGAAACATCAAGTACGTTGGCATTTTAGGAATCGTTTTGATCATTACAGCATTCGTTAGATTTTGCCCGCTTTACGTGCCGTTTCGGATTAATACGACGAAAAAATAGCTCAAGCTTTACGCTTGGGTCATTTTTTTTGCTTGGTTAGATGTTAGGTAGAATAAAGGGGAAAGATAGATAAATTAGCATGGTTAATTTTTGCGGGGATATTCCTTATTAGTGGATGTACATCAGCAAAAACATGAAAAAGAACTGCCTAAACAAATTGGGATCGTATTTCAAACAACATTAAGGAAGACATTCATGACCATCAAGTGTTTTCTGTTGAAATTAAATGAGAAGGCGCCCACAGACGCCTTCTTTTTAATCTACTTTTAAAACGACGCGGCCGTTAATTTCCCCTTTTAACATGCGATCAAATACGTCGTTAATGTTTTCAAGCGGCTGTACTTCGACAATTGTTTTTACTTTTCCTTCTGCTGCAAATTGAAGTGCTTCTTGTAAGTCTTTGCGCGTACCAACGATAGAACCAATAATTTTTACTCCATTTAATACCGTATCGAAAATTGGGATAGGCATTTCTTCCGGCGGTAATCCGACGAGTACGCAAGCACCACCGCGACGAATGGCTTTGTAGGCTGATTCGAACGCGGCTTTTGAAACAGCTGTGACGACAGCCGCATGCACACCGCCCACTTTTTCTTTTATCCATTGTGCTGCATCATCATGTTTCGGATTGACGACAAGATCTGCACCAAGTTGTTTAGCAAGCTCAAGTTTTTCATCACCTAAATCGACAGCAACGACGTTTAACCCCATCGCCTTTGCGTATTGGACTGCGACATGTCCAAGCCCGCCAACACCGTAAATGGCTACCCATTCCCCAGGTTTTGCCCCTGTTACTTTTAATGCTTTATATGTCGTGACTCCGGCACAAAAGATTGGAGCAGCTTCTTCAAATGATAAGTTATCAGGGATTTTTACAACATAATCGGCTGCAGCACGGCAATATTCAGCGTAACCACCATCGACGGAATAGCCAGCGTTTTGTTGATGTTCGCATAATGTTTCTTGTCCGCTTAAGCAATAGTCACAATGACCGCACGCTGAGTAAAGCCAAGGGATACCTACGCGATCTCCAACTTTTACATGTGTCACCCCAGGGCCTACTTCTTCAATTACTCCGACCCCTTCATGTCCAGGAATGAGAGGCAGTTTAGGCTTTACAGGCCAGTCGCCATGTGCGGCATGCAAGTCTGTGTGGCATACCCCGCACGCTTTAATGCGCACTAATACTTCCCCGTATGAGATCTTAGGTTTTTCCACTTCTTTCACTTGTAACGGCTCTTTAAATTGTTCCACAACTGCAGCTTTCATGATTATAATCCTCCTTCTAGGCAAAAAGGGATTTTTTGGTCTGTACATATGTAATGTAGCATGCATTTTATTTGAGAAAAATATCACAAATAAAATGTTCAAAAAAAAGAAAAATATTTTTGGATAAAAAGTTAAAAATTTGGTTTTGGCGTTGACATCATATAAAGTTTCCGTTTTAGTCATAATTTCGCACTTCCTTTTTCTTAGTTGCTATGTTAAGATGAAAATGTAAAAAATTGAATAATCGGCAAACTACTCGAAAGGGTAGGGCGCAAAGCTATAGGGGCTACGTCTATGCACAATAGATATGCCAGCCAGTTGCCCTTCTTGTAAGGAAATAGTAAGAAGGTTTTATTGGTAACTATAGCTGCCTTTCCGTTTGTTAGGCAGCTTTTTATTTTATTTATCACATCATAGGGGGGAAGCATCATGAAGTTAACGGTAAGAAAAAAATTAGTCGCGACGTTTCTTTCCGTATTGTTGTTATTCGTCGTAGTAAGTATGCTTACATATAATCGATTAGAACAAATCGACAAGCAATATTCCGATGCGATGAAAGAAGGCTTCGAGCGCATTAACTTTGTCACGAATATGCAAAATGCGGTGTTGCGTGAACAAATTGCTGTGCGAGGGTTTTTAATTAACGGAAGCCCTGAAAGTTTAGCAGCGTTTGAGCAGGCGGCTAGCGAGTTTTCAGAGAACGAAAAGAAAATTGCAGCACTCAAGCTAGAGGGCGAAGGAAAACAGGCGATCGAACGTCTAGTGAAAGCGGAACAAGAATATCGCGATATTGCGAAACAAGCGATGGAGTTTAAACGACAAAGTCAAATGAATGAAATTTCCCGACTCATGAAAGAAAGAGGAAATGCGATCACGTTAGAAGTGACAGAAGCAGGGGCGCAAGCGCGGGCAGTACAAGAGAAGCATTTGCAGCAAGTGAGCGCGATGTTGTCACAACAAGCAAAACAAATGAAGTATATGACGCTTATTACAGTCGGTGTCGTTTTTCTTGTCAGTATGGCTCTCGCGCTTTATATAAGCGAAAAAATTGCCCGACCAGTTAGACAAATTTCCGACCATGCGAAAAAAATTGCTGATGGTGATTTGTTGCTCGATGATATTCACGTTGCTAATCGCGATGAAATTGAGGAACTAGCACAAGCATTTAATCAAATGGTTCATCATTTGAAACAGCTCATTCAACAAGTAAGTACGGCGGCCGAGCATGTGTCTGCGTCTGCGGAAGAATTAACGGCAAGCGTTCAACAAGCAAATGCAGCGACAGAAGAAGTAACAGCATCGATTCAGGAAGTGGCTCAAGGGGCAGAAATGCAAGGAAAACGTGCGGAAGAAAGCGTGCAAGCGGTTGGTGAAATGGCAACAGCCATTGAACGAATGGCTCAAACCGCAACGTCAGTAGCAAGCTCCGCGACGGAGACAACAAAGCAAGCGACGGTCGGACAGCAGTATTTACAAAAAGTCGTTGTACAAATGAATACAATTAACCAATCGACAAATGAAACGAATATGGTGATTAAAGAGTTAAACGAAAAATCAGCTCAAATCGGAAAAATTGTTGATGTCATCGTTGGCATTGCGGAGCAAACGAACTTATTGGCGTTGAACGCAGCCATTGAAGCAGCGCGCGCAGGGGAACATGGCAAAGGGTTTGCGGTTGTAGCGGATGAAGTGCGTAAACTAGCCGAACAGTCACGCGAATCAGCAAATCAAATTGCGCAATTAATTGAAACGATTCAACAAAATACAGGACACGTCGTCCATATTGTTGGAAAAGGAACGGAGGAAGTAAAACAAGGAACGAAGTTAGTTGAAGAGACAGGAACGTTTTTTGCGCGTATTTTGCGTTCGATTGAAGATGTGAATGATCAAATTCAAGAGCTATCAGCCATTTCAGAGCAAATGTCGGCAGGTGTTCATCAAGTACATGCTTCCATGGACGAAGTATCATCAATTGCGAAACGATTCGTTGAGCGGACGGCTGAAATTTCTGCTTCCTCTGAAGAACAGCTCGCTTCTAGTGAAGAAATCACGTCCGCAGCTACATCGTTAGCTGAAATGGCCGAGAAATTAAGAAGTGAAGTGGCGAAGTTTAGAGTGTAGTACGAGTTACGAGGTTAGGAAAGAAGGTGTCCCGACATTCGGACACCTTCTTCGTCTCTTAAGATTTTCTTCTTTTACTTTGGCGAATGCCAGCTGCTTCGGCGCGAGCTTGCGCTTCTAAATCTTCGTGATCAGCAAATTCTGCCGAAAACTCTACATCATGTCCGTCTGATTTCATCGTCTTTGGCACTTGTGGCATCGTCGCTTTGTTTTTATCGCGCGCCTTTTGACCGCGTGAACGACCCATCGCTTTCGCCTCCTTTTCATTTATTTCGCTACTAGCATGTGACGAATAGCGAAAAAAATGAATGGAGAATGTTGTTAATGGCGTGCGTGCTTGGCGGTGAATCCTCCAGCTTGATCGGCACGCTTAAAGTCGCGGGCATAGGTCACTTCTTGTGCGCTAGAGAGCGTACTTTTTGTTTTATCGCGTTTCTTTTTGTCAGACATATGTATCCCTCGCTTTTTTAAAATGTAACGTTAACATTATGAACAGAAAAATAAAAAATTATCCAAATAAAAAAACCTGTTCGCATCGAACAGGTTACGCTTCTTTTAATTGTTGTTCATCATCGACTCTTTGTTGGCGCATCGCATATAACGTATAGTTATCCTTTGAAATTTCATATAAGTTGTATATGTCTTCACCTTGATTAATTTCTTCCCATAACCGTTTTCTCGTTTCATTAGCAAGGGTGACGTAAGGAAGTTTTTCAGCAGCTTTTGTGGAGCGGACGTTGACTTTGCGAATGCGCATGAAGATCGTATTGATGGAACGCTCATAAAACAGTTCGTTAAAGAAGGCATCTTTGGCGAGTTGGTTATACCCTTTCCCATGATACGGCTTTCCGAGCCATGTGCCTAAAAAGCCTGCGCCATCTTCAATATCGAATAAGTTAATCGTTCCAATCGGATTGCCCCACTCATCTAAAATGGTGCGCGAAATGAGTTCGCCGCGTTCTTCGGCTTCCATCGTTTGCTTTGTAATAAATAAAAACTCTTCGTATGAATATGCTTTATGGCGCACGAAAGGGAAGACATCCGGGTGCACCATAAGCTCGTATAACGCTTGACAATCTTGCAGTTCGCGTTTTTTAAGCATCGTATCTCCCTCCATTCACGAGGGCAGTCGACCATAGGGAACGAGCCACCCTCGAAATTTTTTAATTTATGCAAATCAAAAAATTTCGGGGTGGGAATCGAACCCACTAGAACCAGCGCACTGCTGGTGGCGCACCATTTGCCTTCCCTTACTGTCGCATCGATATATAGTTTTGAACGTATATATTTCGCATATAGCCTTTTATATCATACTTGAAATGATGTAAAAAATAAATAGTTTTTTTATTAATTTTTTTTGTATATTATTTCTCCATTAATCATCGTGAATATAGGAGTTGCTAAGTAGTGAAACGGATGGTAATTCCAAACGACGATGTCAGCATCTTTGCCCACTTCTATGCTGCCGACTCGGTCGTCCACTCCTAAATTTCGCGCTGGTAAAATTGTAATGCCTTCGAGCGCTTTTTGTTCATCAAGTCCTTCGCGTACAGCGATCGCCGCGCAAATGTGTAAATATTGAATAGGTGTATACGGATGGTCTGTCGTAATTGAGACGTGAACACCAGCATCGGATAAAATTTTATACGTTTTCCAACTTTTGTTTTTCAGTTCTACTTTCGAGCGGCGGGTAAGTGTCGGTCCGACTGAAACGTGCAAGTTTCTTCCTTGTAGTTCTTCAGCGATGAGATGCCCTTCTGTACAATGCTCGATGCGCAAATCAAGCCCGAACTCGTCAGCTAGGCGGATCGCGGATAAAATATCGTCAGCACGATGGGCGTGAACACGAATCGGGATGTCGCGATTTAACGCCTGAATGATAGGGATCGTACGAAAATCGTGTGGCCAATCGCTATATTTGGCGTTATAAAACGTCTCGCGAAGCATCCCCATAATCCCCATACGTGTAAGCGATTCTTTATTTCCTTGACTGTGCATTCGCTTTGGATTTTCTCCAAGGGCGAGTTTTAGACCTGCGGTTTCTTTCACAATCATTTTTGAGACGTTTTTTCCGTACGTTTTAATGACTGCGGTCGTTCCTCCGATGACATTTGCACTTCCTGGCATAATGTGTACCGTTGTAATCCCATGTTCAATCGCATCGCGGAAACCAGGATCAAGCGGATATACGCTATCAATGGCACGCACATGCGGCGTCATCGTCTCGATTGTTTCGTTAGCATCGTTTCCAGCCCATCCTGTCCCTTCATCGTATAGGCCGAGATGTGTGTGTACGTCAATAAACCCAGGGAAGACGTATTTTCCTGATACATCAATAACTTCTGATTGTTCATATACAGGAAGGTCATAGCCTATCTCCACAATTTTTCCATTTTTAATACGTACATCTGCCCCTTTCATCGGCGGGGAAGTGATTGGGTATATCGTACCGTACTTTAGTAATATGTCTTTCATAGCAAGCTCCCTTATTTCTTTTTCTATTATTGTATTCGTTACGATTGTAGTATGTTCGCTAGCGCTCGATCAATAGTTGGAAAAGAAAAACGGTAGCCAGCTTGCAGTAGTTTTTCTGGGATGACGCGTTGTCCTTCCAACACGAGCATGCTCATTTCTCCTAACAGCAATTGTAACGCGAATGATGGGACGGGTAGCCAGTGTGGGCGATGTAATATGTTTGCGACTGTTTTTCCGAACTGCTTCATTGTTACAGGTTGTGGGGCGGTGACGTTGACCGGACCCGATATGTTTCCATTTCGAATCGCAAAATCCACTACACCGACGACATCGTCGATATGCACCCACGACATCCATTGTTGGCCGCTTCCAATTGTTCCGCCAATCAACCATTTGTACGGAAGCACGATGCGTGGCAGGGCGCCACCATGTTTCCCTAAAATAATGCCAAAGCGCATGAATACTGTGCGGACGCCGAGTGATTCGATACGTTGTCCAGCCTCTTCCCATTTCTTCACTGTTTCAGCTAAAAAGTCTGTTCCGACTTTGTTGTGACGCTCGGTAAATGTTTCGTGTAGTGATGTCCCGTAAATGCCGATTGCGCTCGCTTGAATGACGACGCTTGGCTTGTTCGGCATTTGTGCGATGAGATCGTATATCGCTTCTGTCGCTTGTAACCGACTTTCGACAATTGTTCGTTTTCTCGCGTCGTTCCAACGACCGCTATTAATTGATTCTCCAGCTAAGTTAATGACGACATCGATAGAAGGAAGTTGTTCAAGAGGATTTGCTTCGTTCGTTAGCCATTGTACATAATGAATATAACGATGGTGTTCCTGCTTTTGGGCATTTCGCGTTAATATATACATATGATAACCTTTTTGAGCAAAGTACGCCGTTAACGCTTGACCGACAAAACCAGTTCCTCCAGCTATTAAAATATTCATTTTTTTCCCTCCTTTCCTTCATTATGCGTTGTTTTTAGGAAAAAAGAAAGAAAAGGTGTGTTCAACATATGTGGATTGAAAAAATTGAAGTAGATCGAAAAAATGCTGAACGTTTTTACGTTCATCTCGTTAAGGAAAGTGGCGATAAACAAATCGTTTCCGTTGATCAAGATGTCCTCATTGAATATCGAATGAGAAAAGGAATGATGTTGACAGCGGCCCAATGCGAGGAGATGATGAAAAAAGATCATGAAAAACAAGCGTATAAGCTAGCGCTTCGCTTTTTAGCTTATCGTATGCGTTCGACAAAAGAGGTAGTTGATTATTTGCGAAACAAAGGGATCGGAAATGAGATCATGGAGCAAGTAATTAGGAAGCTACAAAATGAGCGATACATTGATGATGAACAATTTGCCCACGCTTATGTGCAAACACAAATGAATACGACGATGAAAGGCCCTTATGTCATTTATAGAGAGCTGATCGATAAAGGGATACGTGAAGATGTGATTTTGAAAGCGTTGGAACGTTATACAGAAGAGATACAATTACATAAAGCGATGAAGTGGATCGCAAAAATCGACAAGCAGTCAAAAAGACGTTCTCATCAGGAACAAAGGGCGCATGTAACACAATTGCTGCATACGAAAGGTTTTCCTTCCCACATCGTTGAAGCGGCAAAGCAACACATCGTTTCAAACGATGAAGAAGAGTGGGAAGCGCTTGTATATCATGGGGAAAAGTCGCATCGCCGCTACGCGAAATACGATCGTTATACGTATGAACAAAAAATGAAACAAGCGTTATATCGAAAAGGTTTTTCGCTCTCACTCATTGAGAAGTTTTTAGAACAAAAAAAGGAGGAGTAACTCCTCCTACTCAATGACGATTTCTGGCTGTCGCTTATATTCATTTATAATCGTTTCCGCTACACGTTTTGGTGAACGAAGACGGGAGCGATCTTGAATATGGTCGGAATCGTCCCAGAACGGTGTATCCATGCCACCCATATATACTGCCGTAACGGCAACGTTTGTTTCGGCAAGTTCTTTTATGAGACTTTCACTAAATCCGCGCACGGCAAACTTGCTTGCGACATATACACTTTCATTCACTTTACCGCGCAACCCTGCGGTTGAAATGATGTTGATGACACTTGCTTGCGGTAATGCTTTTAAATATGGGAGAAATGCTTTTGTCATGTATATTGTTCCTTTGACGTTAATATCTATCATTTCGTCAATATGTTGCTTTTTTATTTGTTCGAGGGGACCGAAATGGCCGACACCGGCATTGTTAATAAGCGTTGTAATATGATGTGTACGACAAAGCGTTTTGGCCGCTTCTTGTACTTGTTCGTCGCTTGTAATATCAAGCGGGAACGCAATAGCCTTTCCACCTGATGACTCGATTTGTTGTTGCACTTTTTGAAGCGGCTCTTTTCTCCTTCCGATTAGAACGACTTCGTATCCTTTTTGCGCATATAAAAGCGCAAGCTCTTTTCCAAGTCCTGTCCCAGCTCCAGTAATGACGACCGTTTCCATCTATTTCATCCTTTCATGTATGATATATTCACGACAACGTGGAAAACGTATACATAAGCAGTTGTCATGAAGTAGTCAAATGTTATTGTGAATTACTACACAAACTTATGGTATAATGTCTTATGTCATTATATTACAACAAAGAAAGGGGAACAATATGAGCTTTTTACAAGTGGTAACAGCTTCTACACCGGTATTAGCTGTCTTTCTTTTTCTCGTTTTATTGCGTTTACCAGCGGCAAAAGCGATGCCGATTAGCTTTTTGATTACTGTGATTTTGTCGTTATTCGTTTGGAAAATGCCTAGTGTTCAAGTGGCAGCTGCAACAATTGAAGGCGTTATTGTCGCCATTTCAATTTTGTGGATTATTTTCGGTGCAATTTTACTGTTAAACACGTTGACAAAAAGCGGGGCGATGGATACGATTCGGAGCGGGTTTTTAGGTATTACACGCGACCGACGTGTACAAGTCATCATTATCGCCTGGTTGTTTGGGGCATTTATTGAAGGGGCAGCTGGATTCGGGACGCCCGCAGCAATTGGTGCGCCGCTTCTTGTTGCCTTAGGATTTCCACCGCTTGCTGCTGTTGTTGTAGCGCTTGTTGCGGATAGTAGCCCTGTTTCATTTGGAGCGGTTGGAACACCAATCATTGTCGGAGTCGATCAAGGGCTTCGTGAAGGAAATGCTGTTGCTGAGCGAGTACAACACGTCATCGGCACAGCCGATTTGTCTTCGTTTCTTCAAACGCTCGCAAAACAAGCAGTGTCGTTTGATATTATTATCGGTACGTTCATTCCGTTAATTTTAGTGCTTATTTTAACGCGCTTTTTCGGTGAAAATCGCTCGTGGAAAGAAGGGTTTGAAATTTGGAAGTTTGCTTTATTTGCTGGGCTTAGCTTTACCGTCCCGGCGTTTCTTGTCGCTTCTTTCTTAGGGCCAGAATTCCCGTCGATGATCGGTGGATTAATCGGCTTAGCGATTGTTGTACCAGCAGCAAAAAAAGGATTTTTATTGCCAAAAGAGCCGTGGGGGTTTAAAAACGATCAATTTCAACAAACGACAGCGGTTCAAAAGGGAGACATGCCACTTTTACTTGCATGGATGCCGTATATTCTTGTTGCGATCATTTTAGTGTTGACGCGCCTACAAAACTTGCCGTTAAAAGCATGGCTTCGTTCCGTGAAGCTGCAATTTAACAACATTTTAGGAACAAACATTAGTACAGCGATTGAGCCTTTATATTTGCCGGGAACGATTTTTCTCGTCGTCATTGTCATAACTGTATTTATGCATAAAATGAAGCGTGAAGATGTTTTAGCGACGATGAAGGAGTCGGCGTATACGCTCATCGGTAGCGCGATTGCGCTCGGTACAGCGGTGCCGATGGTTCGCATTTTCATTAATTCCGGTGTAAATGATGCTGGGCTTGCAAGTATGCCGATTGAATTAGCGTCAATGGTCGCAAGTGCTGTTGGAGCGGCTTGGCCATTAGTTGCTCCTTTAATTGGCGCGCTCGGCTCATTTATTTCAGGTAGTGCAACGTTTAGTAATATGATGTTTTCTTTATTTCAATTTAGCATTGCGGATCAAATTCAAGTACCACATCATATCGTTATCGCCGGGCAAATGCTAGGGGCGAATGCAGGAAACATGGTTTGTGTATTAAATGTCGTTGCGGCAGCTTCTGTCGTCGGTTTAGCTGGAAAAGAAGGGACAATTATTCGCATGACGCTCATTCCGATGCTTTACTACGTATTGATGACAGGAATGCTTAGCCTTCTTTTGATCTATGTGTTTTAGCTCCCGTTATGGTACGATAAAGATGAAGTTCGTATAAAGCGGAGTGAGGGGAATGGAACAGAAACGGTATAGTGAAATGAGCGAATGGGAGTTAAAGCAGGAGATTGCTGCATTGACTGAAAAGGCTCGGAAAGCAGAACAAATGGGTATGGTAAACGAATACGCGGTGTACGAAAGAAAAATGGCTGTGGCGAAGTCGTATTTGTTAAATCCCGATAACTTTCAACCAGGAGAGTTTTATGAAATTGAAGGAGACCCACAGTCGTTATTTAAACTTCAATATGTGAACGGTGTATTCGCATGGGGATATCGCTTGAATGACCCAGATACAGAAGTAGCGTTACCTATTTCGTTGCTAAAGAAAAGAGGTTGACGGGTATGTCAACCTCTTTTCTTCATATTTTCCGTTTGCTTACTTCAGAATGCAAAATCATTAAGCTTTGCGATTGTTGTGTTTCACCGTTCACTTGGGCATGGGCGTGCTTCGGATTGGCCCACGGTTGTGGGAAAGGATCGGAATAACGGTTATCATAAAATTTTTTACGCCAATGTTTACCCATCTTATTCCTCCTCGATGTCGCCACGTTTACTTGACGCATGCATTCGTTCTTGAGGGTGCGTATTAATTGTTCCGTTTGCACGTTTTGATGCGTATTCCGCTTTTGCGCGTGGCTCACCTTCTAATTTTTCGTTGTTTTGATTCGGAAAGCCTCGTTCTTTATTGCCCACTGTTAGTCCCTCCAGACGTGATGTCGTGCTTTTGAAGCACACGTATAGTATTCATCAATAGACGGTGATTTATGAACACCGCCGTTTACTTTAGCCTGGAATAAGTTCTAGTTTTTTGCGCAATTTCTTCTCGCTAAAAATCCATCCCGTATAAGAGCTAACAATATTCAAGTCGCGATCAAGCTGCACGACCGCAACAAATGGATAATAATCTTTGCTTCGGTAACGCAAATCAATAAAACGCACTTCATAATGGTCGTCATACTCATGAACTTCCCAGCGATATACAGGTGAAAACGACAAAAATGCCGCTAAATTTTCATCTTGTTTTGCTTTCTCAATGACAGGAATGTTTGGAATAGGGCATTTTTCGAACATGTCGAGCACGTTCATCGCCCCTCTTTGCGAGCGGGCAACGTAAAAGTGGGTTGATGTTGTCACAGCTAAATGCCATTCATTCCATTTTATTGTCGGTACGGTAATGATTTGTTCGACATCCGGAAACATTTGTTTGATCTTGCGCTTTATTGCTTGTTGTTGACGAAAGCGAATGATATAGTAACCAATGAGCACAACGTACACAGCGAGAAACGTATACCCAGCATGGTGCCCGTTCAGCCATAGGACGACTCCGGCTACATGAACGACAAAAATAAAAGGGTCAAACGTATTAATTATCCCAAGAGCAACCCATTTCTTTGAAAAAGGACGTAACGCTTGCGTTCCATATGAATTAAATATGTCGACAAACACATGAAAACTGACAGCGATAAACGTCCAAAGCGCGATATGAAAAAACGATGCACCATACACGTAAAAAAGGGCAACGCTAATGAGCAGCGTCCAAACAAATAACGCAGGGATAGAATGGGTAATGCCGCGATGATTCCGAATATATTTGGCGTTATTTTTTAATTTTAAAACGGTGTCAATATCAGGTGCTTGCGAACCAGCGAGCGTACCGATAAGCACGGCATGAGCTAGCGTCGGATCGTTCGCAATCGTTGGATCGAGCGTCGCCAATCCACCTAATGCAAACCCCATTAAAACGTGTGTACCAGTATCCAAATAAAAGGCCTCCTTTTTCCGATTGGACTTACTTTTAGTTTACCACCATGGAGGAATGAACGTGAAAGAAAATGTACAACAAATATTGGACCATTTTCATATTGAACAATTTCAGCACGATTTAATTCATTGGTTCGTCAAAGAACAACGCGATTTGCCTTGGCGAAAAGAAAAAGATCCGTACAAAATATGGGTATCAGAAGTAATGTTGCAACAAACGCGCGTCGATACGGTCATTCCTTACTTTTATAAGTTTATCGAAAAGTTCCCGACTTTAGACGCCCTCGCTGAAGCAGAGGAAGAAGAAGTGTTGAAAGCATGGGAAGGGCTTGGATATTATTCGCGCATTCGCAATTTACATGCAGCGGTAAAAGAAGTGAAAGAAAAATACGATGGATGTGTGCCGGCATCGAAGGAACAATTTTCGTCGTTGAAAGGAGTTGGACCATATACAACGGGTGCGGTATTAAGCATCGCCTACGATATTCCTGAGCCCGCGGTTGATGGGAATGTCATGCGGGTGTTATCGCGCATTTTTTATATAACAGATGACATTGCAAAAGGGAGCACGCGAAAAAAGTTTGAACAACTTGTTTCTTGTATCATTGCGCACGATAATCCGTCCGATTTTAACCAAGCGTTAATGGAGCTTGGCGCGCTCATTTGTACACCGAAAAGTCCAAGTTGCTTCCTATGTCCTGTGCAGCGTCACTGTCGCGCATTTGCAGAAGGGGCAGAAGGGAAGTTGCCTGTAAAAACGAAAGGAAAGGCGCCAAAACATGTTTCTTTCCGCGCTATTGTACTTGCTGATAAAAAGGGGAGCATCTTGATTGAAAAACGTCCGAATAGCGGATTATTAGCGAATTTATGGCAGTTTCCAAATGACGAGCATGCCCCGACAGCAGACGACCAAGCGTTTATAAAGGAAATAAGCGAAAGATATGGTGTTGTGATTCGCTCAGTACAACAAATTGGTACGTTTCAACATGTGTTCTCCCACGTTGTATGGCACATTGAAGCGTATAAAGGAGAAGCGATTGGGCTTACAGTAGATGTTCCAACGCGCAAGTGGGTAACGATCGAGGAGCTTGCATCTTACGCATTTCCAGTTGTGTACCAAAAAATATGGCAAGCGTATGAGTAAAGGTGAGTCAATCACCTTTACTCATAAAATACGCGTGTTCCATTTGTATATGTTGCCTCATTCCGATGTAAACCGCCCCTTGCTTCAATTTCCTCAATAATTTCACGATGCATCGTCTGTCCTTCAACGTTTAAATATGGAGTGACTTGTTGAAGAGCGTGATGGAAAAAAGCGAGTTCGCTATCTTTCCACTGTTGTTTCGGAATCATTTGAAGGGCTGTCAAGTCGCGTCCAACATACATTTTTCTCACCTCTTTCATGTAGTTTGGAAAATGAAACAAAAATTATTCATACGGATATTTTCTCGACAAATGATACAAAGTAATAACCGTGGAGGTGAGCATCATGAACAAACAACCGAACAAAACGGTAGCAGGAACAAATATTCAGCACGTAAAACAGCAAAACGCTGGCCAGTATGGGACAGAGTTTGCGACTGAAACTGATGTTCAACACGTGAAGCAACAAAACGCAAAAGCAGAAGCGAAAAAAAAATCAATAACAGGAAAAGGGTATCGGTTTTCGTCCGATGCCCTTTTTCTTCCTTGCACATTAACGTTATAATAGAAGAAAAAGCGTCGAACGAAAGTAGGGAATATGTATGGATTATCCACAGACAGGGGCGATCATTCAAATTCATAGCTATAAACATGATGGGCATATTCATCGGGCATGGAAAGAGACAGTCGTGTTGAAGGGAAGCGAAGAAGAAATCATTGGCGGCAATGATCGCACACTTGTGACGGAAGCTGATGGAAGAACATGGGTGACACGCGAGCCGGCCATTTGTTTTTTTTATGAGAAGCATTGGTTTAACATTATTGCGATGATTCGGTCAGAAGGTGTGTATTATTATTGCAACATGAGCTCTCCTTACGTTTGGGATGGAGAAGCGTTGAAATACATTGACTATGATTTAGACATCAAAGTATTTCCGAACGGACAGTATGACATATTAGATCATGATGAATATGAGCGGCATCGGGAACAAATGAATTATCCTGATATTATTGACGAGATTTTAAAAAATAATATTCAAAAATTAGTTCAATGGATTAGGGAAAAAAAGGGACCGTTCGCTCCGGAAGTTGTTGAACATTGGTATAAAAAGTTTATTATGTATGGAAAGTGAAAAAGGTACATACTTTATTTTAAAACAGCGTCTTCTTGCTTGTGTCTAGTGTTTCCAGAGTGCTTACGGAAGGGAAAGCTAAAAAAGATGTCCCGTTTCTTTGGCGGGACATCTTTTATTCTTGTTCTGGAGTAGGGATCGTATGCTCTTCTTTATGGTAATGGTGAAAGCTTTCAATAAGCGTGTCTAGATGTTCGAGTTGGTGACTGTATTCAATAATCGCTCCGATTAGAGGAAACAGCTGATAATTTTCCTGTTGAACACTTTGCTCGACATAATCGTTTAAAAACGAGCGAATTAATCCTTTTTTTCCAGAACACGCTTCCGTTGCAAATTGTGATTGTGGATCAGATTTTGCTTTCCCGATAAACTTCAGCAATATTTGGTCGTGGTAATTTAATAAACAATCGAGTTCGTTTTTTATTGCATCTTGAAGTTCAGCAGGTGTATGCGACAGCTCGTTTTCTAGACGATGCAGTAGCTTTAACGTCTGCAAGGCGCGGTTTGTTGCAACAATCATTTGTCGATACAGGACAAGTTTGCGCGACTTACTATATTTATGTTTACGGAAATACGTTCGTTCTTCTTTGTAGAGTAAATAAAGTTGGTCAAGTTTCATCATGTTCTCTTTAAACTTTTCAATATCTTCCTTCAACAGATGGTGCTCAGATGCATGGCGAATATTCATGCGAATCCATTTTAAAATTTGTTCTGTATATTCGACAATTTTCGTATATAGTTTTTTCTCGTATTTCGGTGGAAGGAAAACTAAATTCACGACAAACGCGGACAACACTCCTAGCATAATCGTAGAAAAGCGAATAAGCGCAAATTCAATAAAGTGTTCCTCCGTATATTCCATAATTGCGATGACCGTTACAAGCGCGACAGAAATGGAAGATTCTAAACGAAGACGAAGAAATAACGCAATGACTAAAATGGCAGTTAATCCGATAATAAATGGGTCGTGTCCGAAAATAAGTGTAAAAACAATCGCAAAAACCGCACCGATGACATTTGCTTGCACTTGTTCAATTAAGGACAAGTATGAACGGTAAATGGTCGGCTGCATCGCAAATACAGCAGAAATGCCAGCAAATACAGGGGAAGGTAACTGCAACAATTTTGCTAAAACTAATGCAAACGTAATCGCAATCCCGGTTTTAAAGACGCGGGCTCCAAGTCTCATCGTCGCTCAAATTCCTTTCTTTTTTATCATCTTGTTAGAACAACAAAAAAATATACATGTTTTTCATCAGTATATCAAGACAAAAGGAAAAAAATTAAAAGAACTGCCTCATTTTTTTGAAGCAGTTCTTTTTATGTTTATTCCGTTGACACAGATGGATCTGCTTGTTCTTTTTTCGGGATGACTTGGAAAAAGTGTTGTTCCGGTTGTTGCAACAACGGTTGAAGCGTTGCTGCTTCGTCGTGCTGTTCGTGTTCGATAAGCAAATCAACATATGTGCGAAGCAGTTCTGTCACGTCCGCTTTTCCTTTTTCGTTAAGCGGTTGAATTGTAACGTTCGCTCCTTTGGCGATGCGACGTTCAAGCGCTGCTTTCGTTAAGCCCATTTCTGGCTGATGGCGCAAATAAACGACACCACCAGTCATTCCTGCACAAATCCATGGCCCTGGATCGCCGAGAACGAGCCCGCGTCCGTTTGTCATATATTCAAAGGCGAAGCCTTTAATGTTTGCGTTGACACCGATGTTGCCATGTTCAATTTCAGGGATTGGCTTCGTCACTTGCCCTCCGATAATGATATCGGCCCCTGATAGGCGAATGCCTGCGCGTGCATCAGCATTTCCTTGAACGACTAGCAATCCTTTTTGCGCTCCGTAACCAAATCCTTTTCCTACCGATCCATTGTAAAACTTTCCGTCTTTTCCTTTTGCTTTGAAGACGAAGATGCCGCCACCAAACGATGTTTTTCCAACGCCATCTTGCGCCCCACCGTCGACGTGAATATGAATGCCAGTGACGTTATACGCCCCCAGTCCATTGCCCGGAACAGAGCCGTCTTTATAGCGTAGAGAAATATTTGGTAACTTTTTATACGATCCGTCTAATCGACCACGTACGCGATGGCACGCTACGCGGCTGCCGAGTACACGTTGTTCCGCTGTGACGGTTGAAAATTCCCGTGAACGATGCAAATCCTCAACATGGTAATCCAAATATTCCGCGCCAGCTGCAACAGCAAGTTTTCCTTCTTCCGATGTCGCCGCGATTTCTTTTTGATACCATTGTCCAATATCTAACGGTTTTAATAATGTTGTCAAGTCCATGCGGTCCCGTCCACGCGTCTGCTCAAGTAAATCGGAGCGGCCGACAAGTTGTTGTAAGTTTGTATAGCCGAGCGAAGCGGTAAGCGTTTTTAGCTCCTCGCCGAAGGCTGTAAAGAAACGAACTAAGTTTTGCACAGCTTGCTCAAATTGTCTTGGAACGAAGCGGCGTAAACCGTGCTCTTTTGCTTGCGCTTCCGATTCAATTTGCGTGGCGATTCCGACGTGACACGTATCTAAGTGACAACCGCGGCATGTCGTACACCCGATTGCAATCATCGCTAACGTACCAAAACCGACGCGATTCGCGCCAAGAAGCATCACTTTCATAACGTCCATAGCACTTCGTATTCCACCGTCTGCCCAAATTTCTACTTGATCGCGCAATCCCGCTTCTAAAAGGGCGTTGTGTGCCGCCTTGACCCCGATTTCTACTGGCAGGCCAACGTGTTGAATCGCATGGATGCGCGCAGCACCTGTCCCACCGTCAAAGCCGCTCAGCGTAATGATGTCTGCACCCGCTTTTGCAATTCCGACAGCAATTGTTCCGATATTCGGAACGACTGGCACTTTCACAGCAACTTTTGCTCGGTCGTTCGCCGTTTTTAGTTCGGCAATCATTTGCGCTAAGTCTTCGATTGAATAAATGTCATGGTTGTTTGACGGTGAAATTAAATCCGAGCCGATCGTTGCGTTGCGTGCCTCAGCAATTTTCGCTGTGACTTTGGAACCCGGTAAATGTCCACCTTCTCCCGGTTTCGCGCCTTGCCCGATTTTAATTTCAAGCAAATTGGATGAGTTGAGCAGTTCTGCATTGACACCGAATCGCCCAGATGCAACTTGCTGCCCGCGCGTGCGCGGATATTTGCCGAGCATATCTTTAATTTCCCCGCCTTCACCGTTTAAGCTGATCATGTTGAGGCGATTCGCTGCTTCAGCATAAGCGCGAAATGCAATTTCGTTTTGGGAGCCAAAGGACATAGAGGCGATGACAAAAGGTAAACTATGTTCACCGACTGAAATGTCGACTTGCTCCTTTTTGGCTGGCGTGCTTGCCAGTTTTAAGTCAGTTAAATGACGAATGGCTGTTGGTGTCTCTGTTTCGATTTCTGTCAATTTGTCACGATAGCTATCGTATGAGCCGGTTTGAGCTACTTCGCCAATCGCTTTCCAAATGCGTGGAAAGACGTGGAATGTTTTGCGCAATTTCGCTTGTTCTGCTTCAAAATCTTTAGCTCGTGCAATCGCATCTTGTTTTAATGTGTCAAAATTTTGGATAAGTGTGTGTGAACCGAAAAAGTTAACGATATTTAGTACAGCTGCGATTTCGTCATGCAATCCAATGGATGAAAATAGTCGACTATATCCGCGTAACTCGTGAATACCGATCGTTGAAATGACTTTTTCGAGCCCTTTATTTAACGCTTGATACAAATGAACGGCTGGTCGAGTTGATGAATCAGCAACTGTAGCAAACATTAAATACGGGCTAATGACGTTAGCGCCGAGTCCGTAAGCGACGATCAAGTCGTGAAGTGAGCGAATCGCACCGGAGCGAAGTAAGAGAGAACAATGTCTTCTTATCCCCGCTTTTGTTAACGCTTGATCGACGGCAGATACGACAAGGAGTGGATCGATCCATAAGTGCCCGTTTTGATGCGCTTTTGCATCGTCAATGACGAGCAACGTTTTTCCGTTTGCTACTGCTTCGCACGCTTCTTCACTTAACCGATTTAACGCAGCTGGAATAGTTTCTGTTTCAAAAAAGGTAGCCGATATAAAGTATATCAACTGTTTTTCTTCGAATGCATGAACAAGTTGATCATATGATGGTTGCTGTAACGTCTCCGCACATTCATTGCCGAGTTTTCCTTCGATTAAAATAGGGGAAAGAAGCTCTACAGTGTACGGATGTTCTTCATTAAGTACGATGCTCGGCCGTTTTCCAACGACGACACGAGTAGAAAAGTGCTCAGTTTCTCGGTCGCGATCGATGGCTGGGTTTGTGACAACTGCTACGCTTTCTTTAATAAAGTCCGCAATATTTTTCCGTTCTGGATCGATCGCAGCAAGCGGAGCATCGTGACCGAGGGAGCGAATCGGTTCAGCTCCTTTTTCCGCCATTTGTTCGAGCAATTGAATATGTTCGCGATCCCAACCGAATGCAGCGTATTGTCCATTATGCACTTTTGTTGGTTGAGCAACGAGCACATAAGGTTTGAATGTCGGCGTTTGTAGACGTTGCCGCATATTCTCAATATTTAGCCGCTGTCGCATGCGGTTGTACACTTCTTGTTGATAGTCCGCGTACTCGTAAATACGAATTGTTCCATCATCTTGCCATTTTAAGCCGATTTTTTCCCCAGGAGCGAGCGGTTTTGGTTCGCCTGTGTATTCGCACGTTGGAATAATGCCTGGCTCAGATGCGAATACGTAACGATGTTCGGTCTCAATTTTCCAGAGTGGGCGCAACCCGAGCGCATCAACGCTAAATACCGCTTCATCAGCATGGCGCGAAATGATTCCGGCAGGACCTTGGGCAAAATGTCCCCACGCTTCGCGAATGTAAGTATATAAATCTTGTAAATGTGCAGGGTAGTTTTTTATTTCATTTACAATGGGCGGGAACAACAAATCCATTGCTTCAAATAACGTATATCCATCGCGATAAATGAGTGTTTCCATCGTTCGGCTCAAGTCTTGTGAGTCGCTTCCGCCGTTTGTTAGCGGCACGCCGATCATCGTAGCTTCTTCGCGAAGCTTAGCGATCGTATTAATTTCCCCGTTATGACCTAGCACGCTGAACGGCTGCACCCGGAAAAAGTTTGAGAGTGTATTCGTTGAATATCGATTATGACCAAGTGTCATCGTTGATGCGACGAGCGGACTTGCTAAATCGTGATAGTATTTTGGTAAAATGTCCCCGGCGCCCATCACTTTATAAATAGCATGATAATTACTTAAAGAAGCGACGTGAACGTGTTCATCTTTTTCTATTTCAACAGTTAATTCAAACAACGTGTTAGCGAGGGTTGTATGTTTGCTAGGCAAAAGGGCAATTTGCCAAAATACCGGTTCTTCACGTAAAGCGATTGGACCAAGCGCTGAAGAAGATGTGACGCGATCAGATTCAAAAATAAGCGTGAGATGAAATTGAGCAAACAATTGGCGCATGCGCGCTTTTTTCTCTTCCACATTCGTTGTTCGTGCAATAAATATATGGCCAACGGTAAAATCGTCGCGTTCAGCAAGTTGAGGATCAAGATGGGCGGCGGCCAATTTTTTTTTCCAAAGCTCTTTTGGGATATCGATATGAACGCCAACGCCATCTCCTTCCCCGTTAATGAATCCAGCACGATGATTCATTGTGACGAGGGCGTTAATACAGGTTGTAATATTTTCTTTTGTCGGCATGCGTCGTTTTTCAACCGCAGCAACAATTCCACACGCATCGTGTTCATGTTCATAAAAATGTTGAAATGAAGTTGGATTCCATCGTTGTTTCATAAGCATGCGGCTTGTAAGCGACTGTCGTTCGCTTCTCGCCTTCGCCACCTCCCACACGAAAACTTTTAAAAAAATGAAATTTTCTAAAATTTATAGTTTATATTAGCACGTTCATAAAGGAAAATCAATTATTTATTCATGTTTTTGGATACGATATTCAGGCTATGTAACCAATCGTTCACAAATAATGTAAGCGTTTTCATTTTGTTTTAGGCAAAAACAACGAGGTGGAGAACGTGCTCCTACCTCGTTGTTTTTGTATATTTATTCATTTTTTAATGTTTTAAATGCCCGTTCTACCGCTTCAATTGTATATTCAATATCTTCCTCTGTATGTGCTAACGTAATGAACCATGCTTCATATTTCGAAGGGGCGAGGTTAATGCCTTGATGAAGCATGAGCTTAAAAAATTTTGCAAACATCTCTCCGTCTGTTCGTTCCGCTTGTTCATAGTTTTCTACTTTTTCTGTTGTAAAGTATACGGTGAGAGCCCCTTTTAGACGGTTAATCGTCACAGGAATATCGTATGTTTTGGCGTGGGTTAAAATTCCTGCCTCTAACATGGCGCCGAGATGGTCGAGATGCTCGTACACTCCTTCTTGTTGTAATACTTCTAAGCAAGCGATGCCTGCTAAAATGGAAGCTGGGTTTCCTGCCATCGTCCCTGCTTGGTAAGCAGGACCAAGCGGGGCTACTTGTTCCATAATGTCTTTTCTTCCCCCATACGCTCCAATTGGTAAACCGCCACCAATAATTTTCCCAAGTGCAGTTAAATCCGGCTCGATGTGAAGTAAGTTTTGTGCCCCGCCATACATAAAGCGGAAAGCAGTAATGACTTCATCGTAAATCACAAGCGCTCCAACTGCATGAGCAATGTCGTTGATTGCTTGCAGAAAACCTGGTTTTGGTTCAACGATGCCGAAGTTGCCTACAATAGGTTCGACAAGCACAGCGGCTACTTCATGCCCCCAACGATCCATCGCGTGTTTAAAAGCATGTATGTCGTTAAAAGGTACAGTAATGACCTCTTGTGCAATGCTTTTTGGTACGCCGGCGGAATCTGGAGTTCCTAACGTTGATGGACCGGAACCTGCGGCGACGAGAACGAGATCAGAATGTCCGTGATAGCATCCAGCAAATTTTACAATTTTGTCTCGGCCGGTATAAGCGCGGGCGACGCGAATCGTCGTCATAACCGCCTCTGTTCCTGAGTTGACGAAACGTACTTTTTCGAGGGAAGGGATGGCCTCTTTTAACATTTTTGCAAACGTAATTTCATACGGTGTCGGCGTTCCGTATAACACACCGTTCTCGGCTGCATGCTGGATTGCCTTCGTAATGTGTGGATGGGCATGTCCTGTAATAATAGGACCGTAAGCGGCCAAATAATCGATATATTTATTGCCGTCTACATCCCAAAAGTATGCACCTTGCGCCCTTTCCATGACGACAGGTGCACCGCCCCCAACTGCTTTATATGAACGCGAGGGACTGTTGACGCCGCCGACAATATGTTCAAGCGCTTCTTGATATAGTTGTTCAGACTTCGTAAAATTCACGCGAAGCCTCCTCCTTTTATGTAAAATTTCTTTCATGGTGTTTATTTTATCACATTTATTTGAGCACACCATTTGTTGAGTTGAAACATTTTCGTTACACTATTAAATAGTGATTTTTTGAGAGGTGAGAAATATGTATGCGATTGAAGTAGAAAAACTGCGTAAAGAATTTAAATCGTACTCGAGCCGATCTGGTTTAGCTGGTGCGTTTCGCGATTTGTTTACGAGAAATTATAAAACGATTCGGGCAGTTGACGACATTTCGTTTACAGTAAAGCAAGGGGAAATGGTTGGCTATATCGGGGAGAACGGAGCAGGTAAATCGACGACAATAAAAATGCTGACAGGAATTTTAACGCCGACATCTGGACGAGTCGTTGTAAATGGGATGAATCCACATAAAGAACGGGAACGTTTCGTGCAGACGATCGGCGTTGTGTTTGGTCAACGGTCGCAGCTATGGTGGGATATTGCGGTGCAAGAATCGTTTCGGTTGTTAAAAAAAGTATATCGCGTTTCTGATCAAGACTATAACGAACATATGGATCATGTCATTGAAACGCTAGACATTGGTTCGTTGCTAGATAAACCTGTTCGTAAGTTGTCGCTCGGGCAGCGAATGCGCTGCGAATTAGCGGCGGCGCTCATTCATAATCCTCCGCTTTTATTTTTAGATGAACCGACGATCGGCTTAGATGTGCTTGTCAAACTAAAAATTCGTCAATTTCTAAAAGAAATTAACGAAAAGTACAACACGACCATTTTATTAACGACTCATGATATGACGGATATTGAGGCGCTTTGTGAGCGTGTCATTATGCTTGATGAAGGCAAAATTATTTATGACGGTTCATTGCAACGGTTAAAACAAAATTGGGGAGAAGGGAAGCAAATCCAGTTTCAATTTCGCGATGTTGTTTCCAAAGAGCAGCTTGTTTCGCTTATCGATGTAACATGGGAGGAAGGGGAAGATCGGCATAGTTGGATTGCGCATGTGCGAGCGGATGACATGGCTCATGTGATCGGAAAGATTGTGTCTTCCTATGAGCTTAAAGACATTCACATTCGTGAAGTATCGACGGAGGAAGTGATCCGTAATATTTACGAAGAAGGGATTCATCATGGGTAAATACATTGAAATGATTCGAATGCGTTTTTTAATGATGCTAGCTTATCGCACGAACTATTATAGCGGCATTTTTATTTATAGCATTAATATCGGAGCGTACTATTTTTTATGGTCGGCCATTTATGGAGGACAGCCGTCTATTCAAGGAATGACAGTCGAACAAATGACGACGTACGTCGCTATTGCATGGATGGCAAGAGCATTTTACTTCAATAATATCGATCGTGAAATTGCAATGGAAATTCGCGAAGGAAAAGTAGCGATTGAGTTAATTCGTCCGTACAACTACTTAGTTATGAAGACGATGCAAGGGCTTGGCGAAGGAATTTTTCGATTGTTTTTCTTTTCATTACCGGGGATGCTCATTGTTACTTTCGTATTTTCGCTTCAATTTACAACGAACGCGCATACGTGGGCATATTTCGTCTTGTCGACAATACTCAGTTTTATCATTAACTCTCAGCTCAATTTGCTTGCAGGGATGGTCACGTTTTTTACATTAAATGGGGAAGGACTACTCCGAGCTAAACGGTTTGTTATTGATTTGTTTTCAGGACTTATTTTGCCAATCAGCTTTTATCCGGAATGGGCACAAGATGTGATGAAATATTTACCTTTCCAAGCGATTAGCTATATTCCGAGCATGATTTTTACGGAAAGTTTTACAGAGAATGAAGCGTTGCGAGGAATGATGTTTCAAGCCGTCTGGTGTATCGTATTAATTGCTCCAATTTATTTACTATGGAAAGCGGCTAAACGAAAACTCATCATTCAAGGGGGGTGAGCGCATGTTTTATATGTCTATTTTCTTTCAATATATGAGTCAATATGTAAAAACAAAGTTGCAATATCGGACAGATTTATTTGTCGAGTTTTTATCTGACTTAATGTTTCAAGGTGTGAATTTAATTTTTATTCTTGTTGTCTTTGGACATACACAACTATTAAACGGATGGACGCGTGATGAAATTATTTTTATTTACGGCTTCTTTTTAGTTCCGTTTGCTTTATTTGCTTCGTTTTTTAACATATGGGATTTTAATGAACGGTACATCGTACGGGGAGAAATGGATCGCGTGCTCACCCGTCCGGTGCATAGCTTGTTTCAAATTGTGCTTGAGCGCATGGAGCTAGAGTCGCTTCTTGGGGGGATTACTGGCTTAGTCGTTATGGGTTATGCTGCTGCAAAATTACATTTGACGTTTCATTGGTATGATGTGATTTTGTTTCTTCTTTTTGTATTAGGAGGTACGTTCGTTTACGCAGGTATTTTCATTTCGTTAGCTAGCATTAGCTTTTGGTCTGATGCGCGCAGTTCGATTATGCCGATGATGTATAATATCGGAAACTACGGGAGATACCCTGTTGATATTTATAATCGCGTAATCCGCTACGTTTTAACGTGGGTTTTGCCGTTTGCGTTTGTTGGTGTATATCCGTCGGCTTACTTTTTGCGCAAAACAGAATGGTACACGTATTCATTTTTAACACCGGTCATGGGAATCGTATGTTTTACTTTGTCTGTTTTGTTGTGGAATGCAGGAGTCAAACGTTATCGCGGGGCCGGGAATTAATTACGACATCCCCTCGTATATATGAGGACAGGAGGGGATGTTGTGATATATGTATTCATCGCGCTAATTGCTTTTATTATATGTATGAGTGTTTTCTCATTTTGGCAAACGAAACGTTCCGTCATCTCAGTAAAAAACTTCATTGCGATCATATTCGTCTATTCAACGACGATGATTGGATTTGCGCTTGTTTATACAATTTTGCATATAAATGGACATGTTGTTATGATGGAAAATGGGAAGAATATAGAGGCTTCTCATTTTTTACAATATGTTGAAACGAGTTTATATTTTAGTGCAGTCACATTGCTTTCCGTTGGTTATGGGGATATTGTACCAATCGGGATCGGGCGATGGATTGCAATGGTCGAAGCGTTGCTCGGCTATGCGCTGCCAGCTGCCTTCGTCGTTCGCATTGTTATGGATGTAGAAAGGAAGTAGGAGGGAAAATATGCAAGCACCTGATTTTACATTGCCAGCGAGCAATGGCAAACAAGTTGCATTGTCGCAATTTCGTGGGAAGTATGTCGTTTTGTACTTTTATCCGAAAGATATGACGCCAGGGTGTACGACGGAAGCTTGTCATTTTCGTGACCATTATGAAACGTTGACTAAGCTCGGGGCGGTCGTTATCGGTATTAGTCCTGATTCACTTGAGCGTCACAAAAAGTTTATCGAAAAGCATAATTTGCCGTTTTTACTTCTTTCCGATGAAAAACAAGACGTAGCAAAAGCGTATCATGTATGGAAGTTGAAGAAAAACTTCGGGAAAGAGTATATGGGCATTGAGCGTTCGACGTTTTTAATTGATCCGAATGGTCACATAATAAAAGAGTGGAGAAAAGTGAAAGTAAATGGGCATGTTGAAGAGGTGCTAGGCGCTTTAAAAGAGGCGATTGGCTCAAACGAATAACACGATCGTTGCGTACGATATAGCAGAACACACCTCCTCAATGATGTATGCGGCGATTCTTTAAGAGTCGCCTTTTTTTCTTGCCTAAAAATACAATTGACAAACGGTTTCAGTTTTTTGTACACTGTTTATAAAAATTACAAAGTAATAATTATAATTTTTATAAATGAAAGTGGGGTGCATGACGGTGACGCACGCACAGCAATTAAAAGAAGCGCTTCACACGTTGAAGGAAACCGGCGTCCGTATTACACCGCAACGTCATGCGATACTCGAATATTTGATTCAGTCGATGTCCCATCCAACAGCGGATGAAATTTATAAAGCTTTGGAAGGAAAATTTCCAAATATGAGTGTCGCGACGGTGTATAACAACTTGCGTGTGTTCAAAGAGGTCGGTCTTGTCAAAGAATTGACGTACGGTGATGCGTCGAGTCGTTTTGATTTTGTTACGACGCATCATTATCACGTCATTTGCGAAGTGTGTGGAAAAATTGTTGACTTTCACTATCCGGGGTTAGATGAAGTAGAAGATTTAGCGGCACATGTGACGGGATTTAAAGTTAGTTATCATCGTATGGAGATTTATGGAACTTGTCCGACCTGTCAAAAAGGACATCATTAACATAAAAAGCTGGTAGCGGTATGCTATCAGCTTTTTATATTTCTTGTTTTTCGATTATATTTTTCATCAAACTCTTTTCCTTCAAGTGTCGGATCAAGCGTAAGTGGCTCGTTGCAGTACATGCATACGTCGACTCTGCCTAACATTTTTGTCACTTTATTACATGACGGACAAACGACTTGTACAGTTTTTGTGGACAACATCCCGATCCAAAAATAAACGACCGTGCTTGCAATAATAAATAATAATCCTAAAATCATAAATAACGTCATGACAATTGGGGATGTACGAAAAAATATTCCGGCGTACATGACGAAAAAACCGATAAAAATTAAACTTAATGCAAATGTACGAATTTTATTGATCTTGCTTGAATATTTTACACCCACACTATCGCCTCCTATGCATAACTATATCATAAGTTTTAAATGATAAGCAGTAATCAGCAGGAGTTTTTTGAAAAATGTCGAATACGGTCAAACAATGTTGAAAGATGGAGGAAACGGGTATGGAAGATTTGTTGCGTCCGATTTACCAAGAGCGCGCTAGTCACCCTCATACGCTTGGAATTTTAATGGTTGAAAAAGGGTCGGATTACTCTCCGGAGACGGATTTATTTGACGTTATTTTATTTGTTATTGTTCAGAAAGGAGAGGAAAAAGTTTTTATTAAGCATTATGCATTTGAAGAAAAAAGCGCGTCGTTGCACGTCGTCGACGAACATCAAGTAAAAGAATGGGTGCTGCTTGGCTCAAATCGAAAAGTGATAAATTGGCTGTTGAACGGGAAGGTTTTGTTTGATCGAAATGAATATATTGAGCAGTTGCGACAACGTCTCTTGCAGTTTCCAGAAGAAGAGAGAAAGGTCAAGATGGGAATTGAATTTGCAAAATTAGTTCGTCGTTACATAGAGGGGAGAAGTTTTTTTGAAAAAGATCAGTGGCTTGATTCTTACAATCACATCCTTCATGCTCTTCACCATTTGGCGCGCCTAGCTATTATTGAAAACGGTTTTTATCCTGAGGTAACCGTATGGAATCAAGTAAAGCATATTGAACCGCAAATTTACAAATTATATGCGGAGTTAGTGGGAAGTGAAGAGCCGCTCGATAAGCGATTGCAGTTATTATTTTTAGCAAGTGACTTTTTTATCCATTCGAAACTCAAACAAGGGGCAAGCCATCTTTTAGATGTGCTTACAAAAAGGGAGACATCGTGGTCTATGGCCGAATTGCTAAATGAAGAAGAGCTGGCCGTATACGGGGTTGATTTAGCTATTTTCCTTGAATTTTTAGTTGAAAAACACGTGCTTTCTGTCGAAAAAATAACAACGAAAGGACAAGGGGTGTTTCATAGACATTATGTAGTTGAAAAAAAATAAAGAAAAGGTGTTGACGTTTAGAAATGTTCGTGATATATTTTTAATCGTCGCTACTGAGATGTGGCGGCGGTTAAAATAAAAAAAGTTTGTTGTTGACATAAAAATTGCAATATGGTAGTATGAAAAAGTCGCTTAAAAACGACAAAGATGTTCCTTGAAAACTGAACGAAGCGAAAAGCGTACGAAGCTAGAGAGATAAACTTTCTATGGAGAGTTTGATCCTGGCTCAGGACGAACGCTGGCGGCGTGCCTAATACATGCAAGTCGAGCGGACGATTCAAAAGCTTGCTTTTGAATCGTTAGCGGCGGACGGGTGAGTAACACGTGGGCAACCTGCCCTGTAGACGGGGATAACACCGAGAAATCGGTGCTAATACCGGATAACACGAAATGTCGCATGACGTTTCGTTGAAAGACGGCGCAAGCTGTCGCTACAGGATGGGCCCGCGGCGCATTAGCTAGTTGGTGAGGTAACGGCTCACCAAGGCGACGATGCGTAGCCGACCTGAGAGGGTGATCGGCCACACTGGGACTGAGACACGGCCCAGACTCCTACGGGAGGCAGCAGTAGGGAATCTTCCGCAATGGACGAAAGTCTGACGGAGCAACGCCGCGTGAGCGAAGAAGGCCTTCGGGTCGTAAAGCTCTGTTGTTAGGGAAGAACAAGTAACGTAGTAACTGGCGTTACTGTGACGGTACCTAACGAGAAAGCCACGGCTAACTACGTGCCAGCAGCCGCGGTAATACGTAGGTGGCAAGCGTTGTCCGGAATTATTGGGCGTAAAGCGCGCGCAGGCGGTTCCTTAAGTCTGATGTGAAAGCCCACGGCTCAACCGTGGAGGGTCATTGGAAACTGGGGGACTTGAGTGCAGAAGAGGAGAGCGGAATTCCACGTGTAGCGGTGAAATGCGTAGAGATGTGGAGGAACACCAGTGGCGAAGGCGGCTCTCTGGTCTGTAACTGACGCTGAGGCGCGAAAGCGTGGGGAGCAAACAGGATTAGATACCCTGGTAGTCCACGCCGTAAACGATGAGTGCTAAGTGTTAGAGGGTATCCACCCTTTAGTGCTGTAGCTAACGCATTAAGCACTCCGCCTGGGGAGTACGCTCGCAAGAGTGAAACTCAAAGGAATTGACGGGGGCCCGCACAAGCGGTGGAGCATGTGGTTTAATTCGAAGCAACGCGAAGAACCTTACCAGGTCTTGACATCCCCTGACAACCCGAGAGATCGGGCGTTCCCCCTTCGGGGGGACAGGGTGACAGGTGGTGCATGGTTGTCGTCAGCTCGTGTCGTGAGATGTTGGGTTAAGTCCCGCAACGAGCGCAACCCTCGACCTTAGTTGCCAGC
>NZ_JAHZOE010000070.1:0-639 GCF_019448545.1 Anoxybacillus sp. ST4
TCAACCATACGCGATAGTCACGTAAACATCCTGGTATCTCCTCGATTCGACGAACAAGCGCCTCGAGTTGCTTTTCCTTCTCCTCATGTTCTAACGTACCGATGGCACTTGTGAGTTCTCGTAACACACCTTCTTCATCCCATGATGCTAACTTCTTTCGAATCACCCGATATCTCGCATGACCTCGGAACAATTGACGAATCTCTCTTGCCACATGGAACCGATCAAGCTGAAAGTACCCCCTGTCCCCGAAATATTCTCGACACGCTGTAATCCATGGGGCTCCATCTCCATTGATGACCACCCAATCCTCAAACGGATCATAGCTGTATTCCTTCATCAGAAAATTCTCTACAGCTTCCCAAATCGGTTCATTCGTTTGATGAACCATATACCGTCGATTCACTAAGGATACGCGTTTCCCGTTTTTCTCCCATCCTTGGTGAATCGTGATGATCTTTTCTTCTTTTCCTTTGATGCGGCTTCGTTGACGTTTCACGTACAACCCGTCTGCTTCGATAAAAAACACGCGCCCTTTTTTCTCCATCGCACGGTGCCCTTCCACCTCTGCCTCGATGATGGACTGGCGAATCGTTTCGTGACTCATACATGCATACCCCACCAGCTTTTCAAGCGACT
>NZ_JAHZOE010000071.1:0-562 GCF_019448545.1 Anoxybacillus sp. ST4
CCATCGGCGCTGGAGAGCTTAACTTCCGTGTTCGGGATGGGAACGGGTGTGACCTCTCCGCCATCGTCACCGAGCAATAATGCTTTAGACAAATGTTATTATAACGGAATATTTTTTGTTGTCAAGCATTTTTTATTCCTTCAAAACTAGATAACAGAGCTAAACAGTCGCCTACGCTTTTCTTACTGTCTAGCTTCGAACTAACATCCTCCTACGCCTTCGCTTTTTCCGTTCGACGTGCGGGCACGTCTTCGTCAAAAGCTTTCGGCTCCGTCGGATGTTTTCTTGACTACATCAAGAACCGTTCTCCGCTTTTCTTACTGTCTAGCTTCGGCTCCTAGCCCCTCGAATCGCTTCAGTCCTGCTGTGGCGGCAACAGCCTCCTCGCAGGCCTTTCGCACTCTTCGTGGCTGAACAGTCGCCTACGCTTTTCTTGTGTGCTTAGTTAAGTCCTCGATCGATTAGTATCCGTCAGCTGCACGTGTCGCCACGCTTCCACCTCGGACCTATCAACCTTGTCATCTTCAAGGGATCTTACTCGCTTGACGCGATGGGAAATCTC
>NZ_JAHZOE010000072.1:0-535 GCF_019448545.1 Anoxybacillus sp. ST4
AGGCAGGCATGTTAACCACTACACTACGGGACCATTTTGGTTGCGGGGGCAGGATTTGAACCTGCGACCTTCGGGTTATGAGCCCGACGAGCTACCTGGCTGCTCCACCCCGCGATGATAAAATACAAACAAATTCATCTATGGTGGAGGATGACGGGATCGAACCGCCGACCCCTTGCTTGTAAGGCAAGTGCTCTCCCAGCTGAGCTAATCCTCCATAAAAGATGACCCGTACGGGATTCGAACCCGTGTTACCGCCGTGAAAGGGCGGTGTCTTAACCACTTGACCAACGGGCCATATATTTCCTAAGTGGCTGGCGGAGAGCAAGGGATTCGAACCCTTGAGACGCTTATCACGTCTACACGATTTCCAATCGTGCTCCTTCGACCACTCGGACAGCTCTCCGTAAATGGCTCCGCAGGTAGGATTCGAACCTACGACCGCTCGGTTAACAGCCGAGTGCTCTACCACTGAGCTACTGCGGAATGATCCGTTAAAGTTAATCATTTGTGCTTCATCAACATGTTGCGTAAC
>NZ_JAHZOE010000073.1:0-502 GCF_019448545.1 Anoxybacillus sp. ST4
GTTTGAGTCAAGACTTTGTGGGAGATTTTTTTCTCGACCGATTTTTTTGGTTATATATGGTTTTATAAAATCGTTATATGTAAGCGCTTTTACTTGCTCTCATCCTGTAGGTATGTGCGTTTTCCCTCGTTTTAAAAACCTTTCAATGCTTGCAATGCCTCGTAAATCGGTGCCCCTGAAGACTGGCGAAGGTATGGGATGTTATCTCGTACCACTTCTGTCATTTGCGTTTGCACGCGCTTCAGTGCTTTTTTCACGATCGTTTCTCGTTTCGTTTCTTCTCGTTCTTCCGCGCCATACATCACTCCATCGCGTGTCCGAATGAGTAACGTATCTTTTATCGCGACGATCGCTCGCAACATCGCTTCAATTCCTGCATCCCTCCAACTTCGACCGTTTTTACTTCGTTTCGCAAACACATGCATCGTTCCTTCCGCACTCCCCATCGCCCTCATGTTTGTCGTGTCGATCCCTTTTTCCTTCAACCATACGCGATAGTCAC
>NZ_JAHZOE010000074.1:0-470 GCF_019448545.1 Anoxybacillus sp. ST4
GAGCAATAAATGAAGAAACAAATGATTCGGATATAATATTAAGTCAATTTAAAATAGATGAATCCGAAAGTAATGCTGATTTAATGACATTTGATTTAAGTCTCAAGATTAATCAGTCAATATTGAAAAGTAAAACAACTATTATTGAATTAGATAAATCAATTAAAATTAATGAACCAAATGAGGCTAACAGACAAAAGTCAACAGCATCTTATACTGCTGACGAAAATAGATTGACAATAGACCTTAATTCACTAAATACAAGCGAAGTGAAAGTCAATTTCTCAATCTCTAAAGAACTTTTGAAAAACTTTGAGCGATTAACAGCCAAATTAAATGATAGCCAGGTTGATGTATTGTTGCCAAAAACGAGTTCAACTTCAGAAACTCCAAGTAAGTCAACTTCCACTGTGACTCAAAATACTGTTATACCTGAAATCAAAGAAAAAGAAAGTAGTACGACTAAACAT
>NZ_JAHZOE010000075.1:0-457 GCF_019448545.1 Anoxybacillus sp. ST4
GAATAATAGTACTGTTATTTTTTGGTTGGAATAAGTATATTTGATTAGCTATATCAGTTGAATAGTTATTTTGTGGAGTAGCAGTAATCAAAATAACTTTCTTGTTATAACAAATTTGGTGAAGCTTTTGGAAATTTTCTGTGTTTTGGTTTCTAAATCGATGAGCTTCATCAATAAATACATATTTAAACTGATCTACTCCCATCTCAAGAAGACTGTCTAACTTGCCAAGCGACTCAACTTTATAGCCTTGAACTTCAAAATTAAATAAGACTTCTTCCCAATAATCTTTTAACACCGGAGGACAAATAAACAACTTTTTCCCTTTTAAATTTTGCGCTAACATAGCACAAATATATGTTTTTCCAAGTCCAACCACATCAGATATAAAAACCCCGCCATAGGCTTCTAAAGTCTTTTTAGCTTGGATAACAGCATCCATTTGATACTGTAACTT
>NZ_JAHZOE010000076.1:0-447 GCF_019448545.1 Anoxybacillus sp. ST4
GAAGAGCGTCTTCCGCCAGCCTGTCCCGCATGAGAGCGGCGGCTGGTGAGCGTGGAGGCGGCAATGCTCCCGCTGGAGGACCAGCGTGCGATCGAGGCGCTGCTCCTCCGTTACGCGACCGCGGCCGATGCGCGCGACATGTCGCTTCTCGCCAGTTGCTTCACCGACGACGTGCGTGCGGATTATGGCGAAGGGATCGGACGGTTCGAAGGTCGCGACGCCCTGATCGGGCAATTATCCGCGATGCTCGATGCCTGCGGTCCGACGCTCCACTATATCAGCAACATCGTGGCATCGGGCGATGGCGAGGGGGCGCGGGTGCGTTGCTACACGCAGGCGGTGGTGCGCCTCCCCGGCCAGGAAGTGCCGTTGCGCACGGCGGGAACCTATGACGACAGGCTGCGGCGCACGGATGGCGTCTGGCGCATCGCCGAGCGCGTCTATACG
>NZ_JAHZOE010000077.1:0-440 GCF_019448545.1 Anoxybacillus sp. ST4
GCATTTCTTCGTCATGGAACACACGTATATTGCAATCTTACATCCAACAAACTTATGGCGTTTCGATGTCACGGGAAGGCATCCGAAAGTTATTGCATCGTCTTCGCTTGTCATGGACACGCCCGACCTATAAGCTCGTCAAAGGCGATCCAGTGCGTCAAGCAGCCTTTGAAAAAGAACTCGAGTTTATAAAAAAAAACTAATCACGGAAGAAATCGTTTTGCTTCATGTCGATGAGACGCATGTTCGCGCGTATCAAGCGCTTCGTACGACATGGGCAGAAGTAGGCAACCAAAAACAAGTCCCGAGCTATGGTCACCACGCTCACGTTTCCATTTTTGGCGCAGTCGACGTGCAACAAGGGGACGTCGTGTTTCATCGTGCTTCGTCTGCCAATGCCGAGACGTTTCTAGACTTTTTACATCTGTTGAAAGAGAAAT
>NZ_JAHZOE010000078.1:0-435 GCF_019448545.1 Anoxybacillus sp. ST4
CTTGAACCACCGACCTCACGCTTATCAGGCGTGCGCTCTAACCAGCTGAGCTATAGGCCCATACATACGATATTTATTTTGTAATTTGAGGTGTTCCCTCAAAACTGAACATGGCCGCTACAGATTGGCTTCTACGCTGCCATGCGCCGAGGAATCTATCTCCCTCGAGATCGCTTGCAGACGCAGGCGCAAAACGCCTTTTTGTTCAATAAGGGTGTTCCCTCAAAACTGAACAAAACAGACAGCGAGATTTTATCATACCGTTTTTGTGTTTGTCAACACATCACATCTAGCTTTCGAACAAAAGTTCTCCGCTTTTCTGATTATCCTTAGAAAGGAGGTGATCCAGCCGCACCTTCCGATACGGCTACCTTGTTACGACTTCACCCCAATCATTTGCCCCACCTTCGGCGGCTGGCTCCCGTAAGGGTTACC
>NZ_JAHZOE010000079.1:0-435 GCF_019448545.1 Anoxybacillus sp. ST4
CTTGAACCACCGACCTCACGCTTATCAGGCGTGCGCTCTAACCAGCTGAGCTATAGGCCCATACATACGATATTTATTTTGTAATTTGAGGTGTTCCCTCAAAACTGAACATGGCCGCTACAGATTGACTTCTACGCTGCCATGCGCCGAGGAATCTATCTCCCTCGAGATCGCTTGCAGACGCAGGCGCAAAACGCTTTTTTGTTCAATAAGGGTGTTCCCTCAAAACTGAACAAAACAGACAGCGAGATTTTATCATACCGTTTTTGTGTTTGTCAACACACCTCATCTAGCTTTCGAACAAAAGTTCTCCGCTTTTCTTTATGTCTAGCTACGAACTAACATCCTCCTCCGCGTCCGCTTTCTCCATCGACGTGCACGCACGTCTCGTCGAAAGCTTGCGCTTCCGTCGGATGTTTTCTTGACTACGTCAAG
>NZ_JAHZOE010000008.1:0-92610 GCF_019448545.1 Anoxybacillus sp. ST4
TGCACTTACTACCTTACCAGGAGGAGAGCCCGTTTTTCATCTATTTTGCTTACATATCTGACAGGTTCCTTATTATACCAAATCAGGAACCTGTCTTTTTTTCTCCCACAAACATTTTACTCATACGTGGACGTTGCTGCATTAAAAGAGGAAATTATTCAATATAGTCGAACGATTGGTATCGATAAAATCGGTTTTGCCAGTGCTGATCCGTTTAGCGAATTAAAAGAACGGCTGCGTGAGCAACAACGACTCGGTTATGAATCGGGATTTGAAGAGCCGGATATTGACAAACGAACAACTCCATCTTTATTGCTGGAAGAAGCGCGGTCCATTATTGCGATCGCCCTTGCCTACCCGTCAAAATTGAAAAACGCTCCACGAAGTACAAAAAAAGAACGTCGAGGCATTTTTTGTCGCGCATCTTGGGGACAAGATTATCACATCATTTTACGCGAGCGGCTGCAAAAGCTAGAGCAATTTATTCTCACCCGTGTACCAGATGCAAAAGTAAAATCGATGGTCGATACCGGGGAGTTATCGGATCGGGCGGTAGCCGAGCGTGCAGGTATCGGGTGGAGTGGGAAAAACTGCTCAATTATTACGCCAGAGTTTGGATCGTACGTATATTTAGGAGAAATGATTACAAATATCCCATTTCCTCCGAATGCGCCAATTGAAGATCAATGCGGGACGTGCACGCGCTGCATTGATGCTTGTCCGACAGGCGCACTTGTGCAAGGGGGACAGTTGAATGCGAAACGATGTATCGCTTTTTTAACGCAAACGAAAACGTTTATTCCTGATGAGTTTCGCGATAAAATTGGTAATCGATTGTACGGATGTGATACGTGCCAGCTCGTTTGTCCAAAAAATAAAGGAAAAGACTTTCACTTTCATCCAGAGATGGAACCCGATCCGGAAGTGGTGAAACCGCTATTAAAACCAATTCTTCATATGACGAATCGGCAATTTAAAGAGACGTTTGGGCATTTATCGGGGGCATGGCGTGGGAAAAAACCGATTCAACGGAATGCGATCATTGCATTGGCTCATTATAAAGATGAGAGTGCGATAGATGATTTATTCGTACTGCTTCAGGAAGATTCACGTCCTGTCATTCGCGGAACCGCGGCGTGGGCGCTTGGGAAAATCGGAAACAGGAAAGTTGTGCCGATGTTGCAGCAAGCAAAAGAAAAAGAACAAGATGAGGACGTTATTCGAGAAATTGATAACGCGTTAGCGATGCTTAAAAGAGTGTAGTTGTTTTTCTATTGTTTACGACATAACGTAGTAAAAAAGGTAAAAGTGGTGAGCGAGATGAGAAAACAGCTACACGCCCTTCTCGATCAGCGTATTCGTTCCTTTTTTGCGGCTAATGTGACGGATGAGGAAATGGAACGAAAAAAGCAACTGCTTGCGAAGCGACAGGCGAAGCTTGTGAAATGCGAAGGAAAAGGAGTCGTAATAGAAAAGAAACATATTGCCCCTCACACGTTCGTCCGCTACATCGTTCATTTCCGTTTTTTTATTTGGCAAGACGGGTGGATGTATGTCGAGGAGAAACAAGAGGTACGGGAAGCCATTTTTGAACGTGGTAAGCTTGTGAGCGACCATCTTGTTGTGCCTCATCTCAAGACAGAGCAAATGGAAAAAAAACAAGAACGTCATGAAGATGAACGAGTTCGTTATACGTATGATCGGCTGGCAGCGGTGAAATATGCTGAAGTATGGTGGAACGATTATAACCCCGCGTTTCATCAATTCCCTGTTGATTGCACAAATTTCGTTTCTCAATGTTTGCATGCGGGCGGTATTCCGATGATCGGATATCCAAATAAAACGAAAGGATGGTGGATGCGAAAAAACGATTGGAGCTATACGTGGACGGTTGCGCATGCATTTCGTTGGTATTTAAGTGGAACGAAAACAGGTATTCAAGCAGTTGAAAAAAAATCGCCAGAACAGTTGTCTCTCGGTGATGTCATTTGTTATGATTTTCAAGGGGACGGGCGGTTTGATCATACGACGATCGTCGTCGCCAAAGATAAACAAGGGATGCCGCTCGTCAATGCCCATACGTCCAATAGTCGCATGCGTTATTGGTCGTATGAAGATTCCACGGCTTATACGCCAAATATTCAATATAAATTTTTTCATATTATTGATCACACATAGGAGTGAAGAATGTGGCTTTACATGTCGTTTTATATCAACCAGAAATTCCAGCGAATACGGGTAATATTGCACGTACATGTGCAGCAACAGGAACGTCGTTACATTTAATTCGTCCACTCGGATTTTCAACGGATGATAAAATGTTGAAGCGTGCCGGATTAGATTATTGGGAATATGTAGATATTCACTATTACGATTCATTACAAGAGCTTTTTGATAAATATAAAGAAGGCGAATTTTTCTTTATTACAAAGTTTGGTCAAACATACTACACGTCGTTTGACTATAGTGATCAAACGAAAGATTACTTTTTCGTTTTCGGTCGCGAGACGAGTGGATTGCCAAAAGACTTAATCGAAAAAAATATGGAACGTTGTTTACGCATTCCGATGAACGAATACGTTCGCTCACTCAATTTATCGAACACAGCAGCCATTCTCGTGTACGAAGCGTTAAGACAACAAAACTTTCCAAACGTATTTTAAGCGACTTTCGAATGAAAGTCGCTTAATTTTTTACTTCCGGCTTATCGTTATATCCTGCTGTAAAGATCGCAGCCAAGAAGGCGAAAATGACGCCAAGAACAAGAAGCGTTTTCATATGAAATCTCCTCCCTTATGAAGTGACAATAAAATGTCCACGCTTTCATTATAGCTTAATTGCACGTTGAGATGAAAGTCATACTTTCGCGAATGATTACGGACATCCTCGCATACATATGGTATTAATCATGACGCTAGACATCAAAGGTGGAGGAGGTCCTTGTATGGACATTTTAAAAAAAATACAAAAATATAGAGAAGAAGAACAAAAATTAAAGTGGGAAGGCACATTTGCGGAGTACTTAGAAATCGTAAAAGAAAAGCCGTGGGTAGCTCAATCTGCTCATTCTCGCGTTTACAATATGATTAAAGATGCAGGGGTAGAAGAAATAGACGGAAAGAAAAAGTACAACTTTTTTAGCGGGCAATTGTTTGGACTTGAGGAAGCGTTAGAGCGGCTTGTGGAAGAATATTTTCATCCAGCTGCCAAACGTTTAGATGTTCGAAAGCGCATTTTGTTGTTAATGGGGCCAGTCAGCGGCGGGAAATCGACGCTTGTGACGATGTTAAAACGGGGGCTTGAAGCGTATTCATATACGGATCGTGGCGCCGTATATGCCATTAAAGGATGTCCGATGCATGAAGATCCGCTTCATTTAATTCCGCACAACTTGCGCGATGAGTTTTACAAAGAGTACGGTATTCGTATCGAAGGGAATTTGTCGCCATTAAATATGATGCGGCTTGAAAAAGAATATGGCGGGCGCATTGAAGATGTGATGGTCGAACGCATTTTTTTCTCAGAAGATAAGCGCGTTGGAATTGGGACGTTTAGCCCGTCCGATCCGAAGTCGCAAGACATTGCTGATTTAACGGGAAGCATTGATTTTTCTACGATTGCTCAATATGGGTCAGAATCGGATCCGCGCGCATATCGTTTTGATGGGGAGTTAAACAAAGCAAATCGCGGCATTATGGAATTTCAAGAAATGTTAAAGTGCGATGAAAAGTTTTTATGGCATTTGCTTTCTTTAACGCAAGAAGGAAACTTTAAAGCAGGACGTTTTGCGCTTATTAGTGCAGATGAATTGATTGTTGCCCACACGAACGAAACAGAGTATCGTTCGTTTATTGCAAATAAAAAGAACGAGGCGCTTCATTCGCGCATTATCGTTATGCCAATTCCGTATAACTTAAAAGTGTCAGAAGAAGAACGCATTTATGAAAAAATGATTCGTGAAAGCGATGTGGCGGATGTGCATATTGCTCCACATACGTTGCGGGTGGCGGCGATGTTTACAATTTTAACACGTTTGAAAGAGCCGAAGCGTGGCGATATTGACCTTGTGAAAAAAATGCGCTTGTATGATGGCGAGCTTGTCGAAGGATTTAATGAAGTTGATGTAGAGGAATTGAAAAAAGAACATCCAGACGAAGGAATGAGCGGCATTGATCCGAGGTATGTCATTAATCGCATTTCGTCTTGTATTATTCGAAAAGAAGTGCCGTCCATTAATGCGCTAGATGTATTACGGGCATTGAAGGAAGGATTAGAGCATCACCCGTCTATTTCAAAAGAAGATCGGGAACGTTATTTAAATTTCATTTCGATTGCACGAAAAGAATATGACGAAATTGCAAAGCGGGAAGTGCAAAAAGCGTTCGTTTACTCATATGAAGAATCGGCGAAAACGTTGATGGACAATTACTTAGATAATGTGGAAGCGTACTGCAACAAGGCGAAAATTCGCGATCCGCTAACGGGAGAAGAAATGAATCCAGATGAAAAGCTAATGAGATCGATTGAAGAACAAATTGGCATTTCAGAAAATGCGAAAAAAGCGTTCCGTGAAGAAATTTTAATTCGCATTTCGGCATATGCGCGCAAAGGTCAGCGTTTTGATTATAATTCACACGAACGGTTACGCGAAGCGATTCAGAAAAAGCTATTTGCTGATTTGAAAGACATCGTCAAAATTACGACATCAACAAAAACGCCGGATGAACAACAATTAAAGAAAATTAATGAAGTTGTCGCCCGTTTGATTGACGAGTACGGTTACAATTCCACTTCGGCAAATGAATTGCTTCGTTATGTTGGAAGTTTATTAAACAGATAAGCATGCCGCACTTGGCATGCTTTGTTTTATCATTTTAGAAAACAGGCTTGTCCAACAGAAAGGGATTCGAGTAATTTTCGAAATCATTTGTCAATTTTTTTCGGTCGCGGCATAGGATAAAGTAACCAACCATTCATCAATGATTTTTGCAAGCCAACATAGTGTATGCGAGAACAAAGGAAAATGTGCATCATTATCTTATATGTAGGAGGGGAAAAAATGAGCAGAAATTTCATTGTGTCAAAGGAAGATTGGTCCCTCCATCGAAAAGGCCACGATGATCAAAAACGGCATGAGGAAAAAGTGAAAGAAGCTATTAAAAACAACCTTGGAGATTTAATTACAGAAGAAAGTATTATTATGTCCAACGGTCGAGACGTCATAAAAATTCCGATTCGTTCACTAGATGAATACAAAATTCGTTATAACTATGACAAAAATAAGCACGTCGGCCAAGGAGATGGGGACAGTCAAGTTGGCGATGTTATTGCGCGAGATGGATCTGGAGACGGTCAAAAAGGACCGGGGAAAGGTCAAGGAGCTGGCGATATGGCAGGGCAAGACTATTATGAAGCAGAAGTGTCGCTTATGGAGCTTGAAGAAGCGTTATTCAGTCAATTAGAACTTCCAGACTTAAAGAAAAAACAACACGCTGATCATGTTGTCCAGCATATTGAATTTAATGATATTCGTAAAACAGGGCTCATGGGGAATATTGATAAGAAAAAAACGATGATGGCTGCCTTTAAACGAAATGCGTTAAGCGGCAATCCAGGCTTTTATCCGATTTATCCGGAAGATTTAAAGTTTAAAACGTGGAATGAAGTCATTAAGCCTGATTCAAAAGCGGTTGTTATTGCGATGATGGATACGAGCGGCTCAATGGGCGTATGGGAAAAATATATGGCTAGAAGCTTTTTCTTTTGGATGACGCGTTTTTTACGAACAAAATATGAAACGGTAGATATCGTTTTTATCGCTCATCATACCGAAGCAAAAGTTGTAACAGAAGAAGAGTTTTTCACAAAAGGGGAAAGCGGTGGAACGATTTGTTCATCAGCGTATCGAAAGGCGCTTGAAGTCATTGAAACGACCTATTCACCGACGAAGTATAACATTTATCCATTTCATTTTTCCGATGGCGACAACTTAACATCCGATAACGCGCGCTGTGTGAAGCTCGTGCAAGAGTTAATGAAAGTATCGAATATGTTTGGATACGGGGAAGTAAATCAGTACAATCGCCATTCCACGCTTATGTCCGCATATAAGCATATTAAAGATGAAAAGTTTCGCTACTACATTTTGAAACAAAAGTCTGATGTACTGCAAGCGATGAGAAGCTTTTTTAGAAAAGAAGAACATAAAACGCTTGTTTAATTCCTTGTGTTACACAAGGTTTTTTTTCGTAAAAAAACGGTTGACAAACGGGTGGGGGTTTTGTAATATACTCATAGAGGTAATGGTAATAACTTATTTTTTTAAAACAAAATATACCCTTATGAGTATAAAGAGGTGATAAAAATGAAGCATATATTGCCACAGGAAGTAGAGCAACAATTAAAAGAAGGTCGTGCGCTAAGCATTATTGATGTGCGCGAGGATGAAGAAGTGGCTCAAGGGAAAATTCCCGGTGCTCGTCACATCCCGCTCGGTCAACTACTTGAGCGGATGAACGAAGTGGATAAAGATCAAGAACATATTCTTGTCTGCCGCTCAGGAAATCGAAGTGGTATGGCTTGCCAATTGTTAGAAAGTTACGGATACCGCGTCGTAAATATGACGGGCGGGATGCTCGAATGGACAGGAGAAGTTGAAAAAGGGGAGGGAGTAAAGTGACAATTCACGTAGATTATGTCGTTGATGCGCGCGGACTAGCGTGTCCGATGCCGATTGTTCGTACGAAAAAGGCGATGGAGCAATTACAACCTGGTCAAGTGCTTGAGGTGCAAGCAACGGATAAAGGATCGCTTGCTGATATTCAAGGTTGGGCAAGAAATACAGGACACCAATACATCGGAACGATCGAAGAAGGGGAGGTATTGAAGCATTACCTTCGTAAGGCGAATCCTACCGAAGTGAAAGAAGAAACAAAATACCCTCATGTCGTCGCTTTAGACGAATTGCAAAGAAAAGTAGAAAACAATGAACAACCGTTTATTTTAGATGTGCGTGAAGAAGCAGAATATGCGTTTGGTCATATACCAGGGGCGTATCATATTCCGCTTGGACAATTAGAAACACGTATGAATGAATTAAACAAAAATGAGACGATTTACGTCATTTGTCGAACAGGCAATCGCAGTGACCTTGCAGCCCAACAATTAGCTGAAAAAGGATTTGCGCATGTATTTAACGTCATTCCAGGTATGACAGAATGGAAAGGAACAATGGTTAAAGGGGGAAATGAATAATGAAAAAACGTGTAGCAATTATTGCAGCAAACGGCGGTTTATTTGATGCATATAAAGTATTTAACATTGCAACAGCAGCTGCAGCAACGGAAGCGGAAGTAGCGATTTTCTTTACGTTTGAAGGATTGAATTTAATTCATAAGGAAGCGTATAAACAACTGCCGTTACCAGAAGGAAAAGAACAAATTCAACAAGGATTTGCACAAGCGAACGTCCCATCCATTCCAGAACTTGTGGGGATGGCGCAAGAAATGGGCGTGAAGTTTATCGCATGCCAAATGACGATGGATGTCATGGGATTAACAAAAGAACATTTTGTAGACGGCATTGATGTTGGTGGAGCCGTTACATTCCTTGATTTTGCGAAAGACGCTGACATTACGTTAACATTTTAAGGAGGGAAAAACATGAAAGCGGATCTTGTTGTTGATGCAAAGGGGTTAGCGTGTCCAATGCCGATTGTTCGGACAAAAAAAGCGATGGATACGTTACAATCAGGTCAAGTGCTAGAAATTCATGTCACGGATAAAGGAGCAAAAAACGATTTATCTGCATGGGCGAAATCGGCTGGTCATGAAATGATCGACATGATTGAAGAAGGCGATGTACTAAAATTTTGGGTTCGTAAAGCGTAGTGAACATCGGGAATGCGTCCCGATGTTCAATATAAGGAGTGAGCTAGCATGAGCATAGGCTTTATCGTGACGATTTTTCTCATCGGCTTCATCGGTTCGTTCATTTCCGGCATGGTTGGGATTGGTGGTTCAATTATTAAATATCCGATGTTGCTATATATCCCTCCATTGTTAGGCTATGCGGCATTCAGCGCGCATGAAGTATCAGGCATTAGCGCCATTCAAGTATTATTTGCGACGATTGGCGGTGTTTGGGCGTACCGTAAAGGTGGGTATTTAAACAAGACGTTAATTATTTACATGGGAACGAGCATTTTGATCGGTAGCTTCATCGGTGGTTATGGCTCAAAATTAATGAGCGAAGGCGGCATTAATATTGTTTATGCATTGTTAGCTACTATCGCAGCGGTGATGATGTTTGTTCCAAAGAAAGGGATTGATAACATCCCACTTGATCAAGTAACATTCAACAAATGGCTCGCTGCCGCATTAGCATTTATTGTCGGAGTGAGCGCTGGAATTGTTGGAGCCGCTGGTGCATTTATTCTTGTGCCAATTATGCTCGTCGTATTAAAAATTCCAACGCGCATGACAATTGCGAGTTCGTTAGCTATTACGTTTATTTCATCGATTGGGGCAACAGTAGGAAAAATTACGACGGGTCAATTTGATTTTTGGACGGCGTTCATTATGGTTGTTGCAAGTTTAATTGCTTCCCCGATTGGAGCGAATGTTGGTAAAAAGGTAAATACGAAAATATTACAGTTTATTTTAGCAGCACTTATTGTAGCTACGGCAATCAAAATTTGGTTGGATATTTTGTAAAAAATGTTGAAATGTTCATCCTTTATGTTATAATACTATTAGGGGTATATAAAGTACCGGAACATAAAGGAGGAGTAGTGAGATGAAACAAGTCACTGTATATACAACAACAACATGTCCATATTGTACATTGTTAAAAAATTTTCTAGTTGAACGAGGCATTCCGTTTAAAGAAGTGAACTTGCATCAACATCCTGAAGCTGTTGATTATGTTGTTCGTTCGACAGGGCAAATGGGAGTGCCGCAAACAGAAATTAACGGGCGTTGGGTGATTGGATTTGATCCTCAACGAATTATGCAATTGTTGCAACAATAATTTTTTTATCTACATTAATACCCTATTAGGTATAAAGGAGAGGTGGATGACATATGTCAGTATATGCGTTAACGGCACAACAAATAAACGAGATGATTGTAAATAAAGAACCGTTTTTCTTATTTGATGTTCGCAATGAGTCAGACTTTGCAGATTGGAAAATTGAAGGGGAACAAATTGAATATTTAAATATCCCTTATTTTGAATTAATTGATGGTGTTGAGCCAGTATTAGAGCGTTTGCCAAAAGATAAAAAAATCGTCGTCGTTTGCGCAAAAGAAGGATCTTCTATGATGGTTGCGGAAATGCTCGCCGAAAAAGGATTAGAAGTATTTTATTTAAAAGGCGGCATGAAAGCATGGAGTGAATATTTATATCCGGTTGTCGTATATCAAAATGAAGATATGAAAGTATATCAATTCATCCGAGTCGGCAAAGGTTGTCTTTCCTATATGGTCGTATCAGGAAAAGAAGCTCTTATCGTTGATCCATCACGATTCATTGATGCGTACAAAGAAGTGGCCGAAAAAGAGCAAGTAGCAATTACACATATTGTTGATTCACACTTACACGCAGACCACATTTCCGGTGGATATGCATTAGCGAAGGAAACAGGTGCGAAATATTATTTAATGAAGAGCGAAGGAGCGGTATTTGAATTTGAACCGCTAGAAAATCACGATCGCATCGAGTTTGAAAAAGTAAGTTTAGAAGTATTAGCGATTAAAACACCAGGTCATACTCCGGGAAGTGTATCGTTCTTCGTAAACAATAAATTGTTATTCTCAGGCGATACTATTTTCGTTAGCGGCCTTGGTCGACCAGATCTTGGTGGAAAAGCGCGCGAGTGGGCAAAAGACTTGTATGACACAGTGTATAACAAAGTTGCACAAATTGCCGATGACGTCATCGTTCTCCCTGCGCACTACGCAAACTTTGATCAAGAAGTGAATGAGCAAGGATATATCGGTAATACGTTAGGCAACATTCGTCAAATGAATGAAATTATGCAAGGGAAAACGAAAGAGGAGTTCGTTGAACATGTGGCGCAGTCAGCAGCTTCTGAAACACCACCGAACTTTGAAGACATTATTGCGATTAACCGTGGTGTCAAAGAAGCAACGCCAGAGCAACAACAAGAACTAGAAATTGGTCCGAACCGTTGCGCTGTTCACCATACACACTAAAACAAAATACCCCAATTCGTTGGGGTATTTTGTTTCTAGAATGAAAGGAGATGAACAAATGGAAAAGAAGGAGAAAACAACAATTATTTTATTTAGTGGTGATTTAGATAAAGCGATGGCAGCGTTTATTATTGCCAACGGCGCTGCGGCTTATGATCATGATGTGACGATTTTCTTTACCTTTTGGGGATTAAATACGTTACGAAAAGAAGAAAGCGTGTCTGTGAAAAAAGGATGGCTTGAAAAAATGTTTGGCTGGATGATGCCAAAAGGAGCGAATCGACTAGGATTATCGAAAATGAACATGGGCGGACTCGGTCCAAAAATGATTAAACATGTGATGAAAAAACATAACGCGATGACGCTCCCGCAATTAATTGAAATGGCACAAGAGCAAGGAGTGAAACTTGTCGCTTGTACGATGACAATGGATTTATTAGGCATTAAGAAAGAAGAATTAATTGATGGTGTTGAACTTGGAGGGGTCGCGGCTTATTTAGGAGATGCGACAGAAGGAAAAGTAAATTTATTTATTTAAGCCTCGCTTATAGCGAGGTTTTTTTCGATTTTATGAAACTTTTTGGACACAATAGTCGTATACAATGTATGTGAAAGTATTCTCTTTTATTTTCGTTCATTTTTCATTACAATATAAAATGATGGAGGGATGATGTAATGTTTTTTCATCCAATGGATTTTCTTATTTTGATCGCCTTTGCCGTATCTATTTGGGCGCAGTTTAAAGTAAAAGGAAACTTTAACAAATGGTCAGATGTACCTGCTTCAGCTGGTTTAACAGGGGCAGAAGTGGCACGTCTTATTCTTGACCGTCACGGTTTATATGATGTGCCAGTAGAGCTTGTGCCAGGAACACTTACAGATCATTACGATCCGATTGCTCGCGCTGTTCGCTTATCAGAGCCTGTGTACTATGGTCGTTCGATCGCTGCAGTTTCGGTAGCGGCTCATGAAGTTGGTCATGCGGTGCAACATCAAGAAGCATACGGTGCGCTCGTATTACGTCATCGCATGTTCCCGTTAGTGAATTTTACGTCTGGAATTGCTCCTTTCCTTCTTTTAGGTGGGTTTTTATTACAACAATTTTCTTTAATTGGTCTAGGGATCATTTTATTCTCATTTGCGGTAGCATTCCAAGTTATTACGTTGCCAGTTGAGTTTAATGCAAGTTCGCGTGCAAAAGACTATATGATTGCGGAAGGTATTATTCGCAATGAAGAAGAACGCGGAGTCAATAAAGTATTAAATGCCGCGGCACTAACGTATGTTGCTGCAGCGCTTATTTCGGTGTTAGAATTAATTAAGTACGTGCTTATTTTTGTACAAGGAAACAATGAAGATTAATCAATAGGAGGTGGCATCCGCACGCATTATGCGTGCGGACGTTCGTTGGACATATTTAGTTTATGGATGATCGTTTTTCTTATTGCGCTTACTGGTTTTTTTGTCGCTTCGGAATTTGCGATTGTGAAAGTGCGCCCGTCACGTATCGATCAACTCATTGAGGAAGGCAACAAAAAAGCAGTGGCAGCCAAACATGTTATTACTCATTTAGATGAGTATTTATCCGCCAATCAACTAGGGATTACAATGACATCACTCGGTCTCGGTTGGCTTGGAGAACCAACGGTGGAACGAGCGCTTCGGCCGCTTTTTGATGAGTTTGATGTATCGCCATCATTTGCCCATGGTGCTTCTTTTATTGTTGCATTTGCGATAATTACGTTTATTCATGTCGTTGTTGGTGAATTAGCACCGAAGACGATTGCGATTCAAAAGGCGGAAACCATTACGCTATGGACAGCGCGCCCACTTATGTTGTTTTATCGTGTCATGTATCCGTTTATTTGGTTGTTAAATGGGTCTGCGCGTTTAGTCGTTCGTTTATTTGGTTTTCAGCTATCTAATGAACAAGAATTGGCTCACTCCGAAGAAGAACTGCGTCTTTTGTTATCAGCAAGCTATAAAAACGGAGAAATTAATCATACGGAATATAAATATGTGAATAACATTTTCCGATTTGATGACCGAGTCGCAAAAGAAATTATGGTTCCACGAAAAGAGATTGTTGCGCTAGATGTGAACGATTCGATGGAACATGTGTTACAAACGATTCGTGAAGAAAAGTATACGCGTTATCCTGTCATTGATGGGGACAAAGACCATATACTCGGTTTAGTCAATGTGAAAGAGTTGTTTACTGATCTCGTTGCGAACTGTCAAGAGCGAAAACAGTTGCGTGAATATATTCGCCCAGTTATTCAAGTAATTGAAACGATCCCTATTCAAGATTTGCTTGTGAAAATGCAGAAAGAGCGTATTCATATGGCCATTTTAGTTGATGAGTATGGCGGAACGTCTGGTTTAGTGACGGTAGAAGACATATTAGAAGAAATCGTCGGGGAAATTCGTGATGAATTCGACATCGATGAGACGCCGCTGATTCAAAAAGTAGATGAGGACCGTACAATTGTAGATGGAAAAGTGCTCATTCATGAAATTAATGATTTGTTCGGCTTAGAAATTGATGACACCGATGTCGACACGATTGGCGGATGGATGTTAACAGAGCGTTATAATATTCGTCCTGGAGAACAAATTGAGTTTGGTGATTATGTCTTCACCGTTATGCAGCTGGACGACCATCATGTAAAAAAAATTGAAGTGGCGCGTCGTCCGCAAACGGTAGACATCGTAAAAGACGTCAATGAAGAGGCTGCGTTATAATAACGAGCCTCTTTTTATATTTCCAAAAACATCTTCATCGTATAAGGCACGACATGTGATAATCTCTTTCGTAAACGGATGTGGAAACGAAAGAGAGATGGCATGCAGTGCTTGCCGATCAAGCCACGGCTTTCCCCCATACAATGTATCCCCAACTAATGGATGCCCGATATAGCTCATATGGACGCGAATTTGATGTGTTTTTCCTGTATCAAGCGTTAGGCGAACGAGTGATACATCTTTTTGCTTATCATATTCGAGACGCTCGTAATGCGTAATGGCATGATCTCCTGTTTTTGATACGCGCCGTCTCGTTGGATGATGGCGATCGCGGCCGATTTTAGCTGCGATTGTCCCTTTTTTCTGTTTGACATATCCGTGAACTAAAGCAATATATGTGCGCTGAATGGCACGTTCCGCTAAATATTTATCGAGAATAGCTCCAGCAAGCGCATGTTTGGCGAACAAAATTGCACCGCTCGTGTCGCGATCGAGCCGATGGACATGACGAACTTTGCTGTGAATGCCTTCGCATTGAAAGTGAAATGCAACCGCATTTGCTAGCGTGTTCGTTTCGCCTTCGTGCGTCGGATGGACGTCCATATGCGCTGGTTTGTTAATAACGAGCACATGCTCATCTTCAAATATAATATGAAGCGGGATATATGTTGGAGTTGGCTCAATATGTTCTTCTTTTATGCGAACGCGAATGCGATCATGAGCTGAAATGATCGTATGAAAAGGAACGAGTCTGTCATTTATTGCTACTCCTTTTGTCATACGCCATTCATGTAACATTTTTTTTGGAACGAACCACTTTGTCCGGAACGCTTGCTCAATAGATAGGCCAACCCAAGAAGATGGGGCGTCAAATATGAACCAGCTTCCTTTTTTCTGTACTTTCATTCGTCTCACTCTTTCTTTACAAGAAATTACCAAACCCAAAAAAGCAGTTGGTATGTTACAATTTCGTTATAGATTAGGAAAAGAAATGGAAAAAGGTGAGGTCAATTGAAAACCGTCTATGTCGCTACGGAAGGGCAAAAACAATATATTTGTTCACTCATTGAACATTTTTATACGTGCATGTTCCCGAAATATTTTACAGATAACGAAATTGAAACATTTCAATCGCTAGGCATATTGCAGTTTGAACCCTCCACATATGATGGTACGCTGAAGGAGGCGTTCGCGATTATTTCTGCATTACAATCGCTACAAGTCATTATTGATTATGTCTCTTTCCATCATCTTTCAGATCATTATGAACATCTGTTTCAGCGCAATGTTGAACAGCTAGAGCAGCATGGAATTAGTTTTCCGCTCACTCTTGGACATTTTTTGCATAAGAAAGATGAATATGTCAGCATGTATACGAAGCCTGTTCATGCTTGGGTGATGTAAAAAAGCCTTCGTTGTGAAGGCTTTTTTATTTTATTTGTTCAAACCATTGACGAAATACATCTTCTTCATAATAACCTTCTATGCGTGCAACTTCTTTGCCGTTTTGAAAGTGTACGATCGTTGGCGTTGCTTCAATTCGATATTCGTTCCACCCTTCGTCAAATTCAAGAAGGTTAAATTGCTTCAAGTCGATTCCCATTTCTTTCGCTAATGGTACGACGATTGGTGTCGTTTTTTTACAAAACTCACACGTTGAACTGTAAAAATAAATCGTCATCGTTTCTTTATTGTTTAATGCTTCTCTTAATTCATCAGGCAAAATAATGTTTTTGTAATTCGGATCATCGAGAAGATCGATCGTGGCAGGATGTAGCTCTTCTTTCCCGAACGGGTTTCCTTCTACTTTTTGTTTTTGGGTATATGATGTAATCCAAGCTAGCGCAATAAATAAAGCGATAATTACACCACCGAAAATAAGCAATTTTTTCATATGTATTTCCCTTCCTTCTCCATTTGAATTACTCGGTAACTAATTACACTAATGAAAATAAAGGCAATCAATGCTAGTAGTGGGATGGTAATAAACCCAAGCCAGTTTAAATAATCTCCTGTGCACGGCACAATGCTACATGATGGAGCGGTATCACGGAAAAATGGAACTTTTTGAATGAAATAATGGTATAAAGAAATCGTTCCACCGATGATGGACAACATCAGTGTATAACGTGCGATAACAAATTGTTTTCGTACGAAAGCCATACCAAGCAAAAATACTTGTGGATACATAAAAATACGTTGGTACCAACAAAGTTCACACGGAATAAATTTTAGTACCTCAGAAAAATAAAGGCTGCCAAGTGTAGCGATCAGCGCGACGCTCCAAGCGGCTAATAAGTAATTTTCTTTATGCATCATCGTCCCACCTTTTTATGTTTTGCTCTTTGTTCATTATAGTACATGGAAAGAAATGATGTAAATTGCGACGATATTTTACTTACATAATGAACAGATGAACGTACACAATAAAAGACGAAAGGGGAGGATCATATTGAACCATACAGTTGAATCGATTATGACGCGCCAAGTGGCAACGGTTACACCGGATCAATCCGTTCAAGAGGCGGCACAACTTATGAATGAGCATAACGTTGGCGCCATTCCTGTTGTTGAAAACGGAAAGGTAAAAGGGATGGTTACTGACCGTGACATTACCCTTCGCATCACAGCGCAAGGGTTGACCCCTTCGACGCCCGTTTCACAAGTAATGACAAGCGATGTCGTGACAGGGACGCCAAATATGAGCGTTGACGAAGCAGCAAAAGTCATGGCAAAAAACCAAATTCGTCGCTTACCAATCGTACAAAATAACGAGCTTTGCGGCATCGTTGCGCTTGGAGACATCGCGACAAATCAAACGTATGATGAAGCGGCAGAACAAGCGCTATCCGAGATTTCTGAACCTTCATATCATTAAACGAGAAAGGAGCTTCTTCACGCAAGAGGCTCCTTTTTATCCATGAAAAAGGAATTTGAACAAAAGTAGGAGAATAAGTTACAATGAGCAATGATATGGAGGGATAAACATGACTTGGAAAGTGGTATACGAGCGCTGGAAGGAAGCACAATTAGACGAAGAATTACGAGCGCATTTGGAACAACTAGAGAAAGATGAAAAGTTATTGGAGGATTGCTTTTATAAAACGTTAGAGTTTGGCACCGGTGGCATGCGCGGGGAAATCGGGCCGGGAACGAATCGAATGAATATATATACGGTGCGTAAGGCATCGGCTGGATTAGCGCGCTATATCGAGTCGTTTGGAGAGGAAGCAAAAAAACGAGGAGTTGTTATCGCATACGATTCACGCCATAAGTCGCAACAGTTTGCGATGGAAGCAGCAAAAACGCTTGCGACGCACGGCATTCAAACGTATGTGTTTGATGAGCTTCGCCCGACACCTGAGCTTTCGTTTGCGGTGCGTCATTTACGCGCTTTTTCCGGCATTGTCATCACCGCGAGCCACAATCCACCGGAGTATAACGGCTATAAAGTATACGGAGAAGATGGGGCGCAATTGCCGCCACACATTGCGGATGTTGTTATTGAACATGTCAACGCCATTGAAAATGAATGGGAGCTTGCAGTGGAAGAAGAAGACGTATTAAAAGAAAAAGGACTTATTCAAATCATTGGTGCACAGATCGATGAGGCATACATACAGAAGTTAAAAACGATTTCCCTTCGCCCTGAACTAGCGAATGAAGTCGACGTGAAAGTAGTGTTTACACCGCTTCACGGCACGGCAAATAAGCTCGTTCAACGCGGATTAAGGGAATTTGGCTACGACAACGTGTTTGTTGTGAAAGAACAAGAGCAACCTGATCCGAATTTTTCAACGGTGAAGTCCCCGAATCCAGAAGAACATGCAGCGTTCGAGTTAGCGATTGAGCTTGGCAAGCAAGTCGATGCTGATATGTTAATTGCGACTGATCCCGATGCGGATCGTTTAGGCATTGCAGTTAAAAACGATGAAGGGGAATATGTTGTTTTAACGGGCAACCAAACAGGCGGTTTATTGCTTCATTACATTCTTTCACAAAAGAAGGAAAAAGGAATGTTACCGAAAAACGGGATTGTATTTAAAACAATCGTCACATCTGAATTTGGACGTGCAATCGCTCAGTCATTCGATATGGAAACGATGGATACGTTGACGGGGTTCAAGTTTATTGGTGAAAAAATTAAACAGTACGAACAAACAGGCGAGTATGTATTTCAATTTGGTTACGAAGAAAGTTATGGCTATTTAATCGGCGACTTTGCCCGAGATAAAGATGCGATTCAAGCGGCTGTTTTAGCTGTTGAAGTATGCGCGTTTTATAAAAAGCAAGGTTTATCTTTATATGAGGCGCTTATGCAATTGTTTGAGCGATACGGATATTATCAAGAAGGGCTTCGTTCATTAACGCTCAAAGGAAAAGAGGGAGCGGAGCGCATTGAATCGTTATTAGCTACGTTTCGCTCGGAGCCACCGACTGTTGTTGCCAATCAGCGTATAGTCATTCGTGAAGACTATAAGACGAGCGAACGAGTGCATGTGGAAACAGGAGAAAGAGAAAATATCGATTTGCCGAAGTCGAACGTATTAAAATACGTATTGGAGGACGGCTCGTGGTTTTGCGCGCGTCCGTCTGGAACGGAGCCAAAGATGAAGTTTTATTTTGGAGTGAAAGGACAAACATTGACGGAGGCGAAAACGAAGTTAGAACAGTTAGAAACGGCAGTCATGGAGCGTGTATATGTATTAACAGCTGATAAGGTGTAGTACCTTATCGGTTGTTTTTTGCATAGGGTGAGGGTAACATAAAAGCGACAACATAGAAAGGATGTGTTCAACATGTTACAAGGGCAGGTTGCGATTGTGACGGGGGCGTCACGCGGCATCGGTTTGGCAATCGCACATGCGTTGGCTAAGCAAGGAATGAAACTTGTATTAATCGGGAGTTCATCCGATATTCATCGTGTTGGCGAACAGTTGAAAGAGGCAAAAACATTTCAAGCGGACGTATCTAATGAACAACAAATGAACGAGGTCGTCGCGGAAACTGTTGCCACATTTGGCCGCATTGATTTGCTTGTGAATAATGCAGGCATTGGTGTATTTAAGCCTGTGGAAGAAACGACAGTCGAGGAGTGGAGACGTCTATTTGAAGTGAATGTACAAGGTGTGTTTATCGGGACGAAAGCTGTACTTCCACACATGAAAAAACAACGTTCCGGCACGATTATTACAATTTCATCCGATGTCGGCCGCTACACGATTGCAAATGGTTCGGCATATACTGCGACAAAATATGCCGTTCAAGGATTTTCAGGAAGTGTGGCACAAGAAGTGCGTTCATACGGCATTCGCGTTGGTACGATTAATCCAGGTATGGTCGATACATATTTCGCTAATTCGACTCAAGGCTTGCCTGAAAAAGCGGATTGGCTAAAAGGAGAAGACGTTGCACAGGCTGTCGTATATATGGCAAGCGCGCCAAAACATATGACGGTTGACGAAATTGTATTGCATCCGCTTATTCAAACATATCCAGTCGTATAAGGAAAGCGAAAGGAGTTTATTCCTTTCGCTCTAATCATCGTATTGCATCGTCCATGTCGGCTCTTGTTCGTATACGTCTAACGCGTGATCGATATAGCGCAACAAGGCGTTCAATCGTTTTTGAACGACGGTGTAATCTTTTTCGAAGTTATATGCATGAAGAAACTGTTCAATTTTTTTCGAAAGCAAATCGTCTTTTGTGCGTACCATAAGAATAAGCAAGTGATCCCATTCAGATCGGTACGTATAGTAAAGCGCCTTATCATAATCGGCTGTATGCAACGCAAACCCTCCTTATCGTGAGGAGCTATATGTAGTTTATGAAAAGATGGCCTTTTTTTTCGCTGTAAATGTTGTGTGATTTGGTAGAGGAGAGTTGGCATGGGGAAACACGTCGCATATTATGAATCACCGATCGGTTGGCTACAAATAACGGGAACGAATGAAGGCATTGAACGCGTGGATGTGGTAGAACGGTGTGGCGAGCAGAAGGAGAATGTACCAACTTGTTTCATGCGTTGTATCGAAGAACTTGAGCAATACTTTCAGAAAAAGCGCACATCTTTTTCCGTTCCGCTTCGGCTCACTGGTACTCCATTCCAAATGCGTGTATGGGAAGCATTACAGACGATTCCTTACGGACAAACGGTTTCGTATGCTCATATTGCTAAACAAATTGGAAACCCGAAAGCTGTTCGAGCGGTCGGAAATGCTGTCGGCAATAACCCGGTGACCATTATCGTTCCTTGTCACCGCGTTGTACGTACAGGTGGAAAGCTCGGTGGATATGCATGGGGAGTAGAGATGAAAACGTGGCTACTTAAACATGAAACGCGCTGAATGATCAGCGCGTTTGCCCTAACAACCATTTGGCGTATGGGGAATTGGCAGGTAAAATGACGACTGTATCTTCGCCAATCGTTGTTTTGTACGACTCGAGCGTGCGATAAAAGGAATAAAATTCAGGATCTTTTGCGAATGTTTCGTTATAAATGCGCGCCGCTTCTTGTTCGCCCGATGCACGAATGCGCTCTGCATCGGCTTGCGCTTTCGCGAGCATCTCTTTTACTTCGCGGTCTGTTTGAGCGATAATACGTTGTTTTTGCGCATCTCCCATCGACAAATATTCTTGCGCTTTCGATTCGCGTTCGGAAATCATTCGTTTATACACAGATTGTTCGTTTTCTTCTGGCAAGTCAATGCGCTTCATTCGTACATCAACGACGCGAATACCATAACGATCTTGTTGCAAGAGCTCGTTCACTTTTGCTGTTACTTCATCGTTTAAGCTACCACGCGACGATTTTTCATCGTTAATAATTTCATCATAATTTAACCGTCCAAGTTCGGTGCGAACGATCGAGAAAATAAATTCATCCATTTTCGATTCTGCATTTTCTAATGTGCGGGCATTTTGAATCATTTCTTTCGGATTTGTAATTTCCCAAATAGCGTAATGATTGACAAGAATTCGTTTTTTATCTTTTGTGTTAATTTCCGCTTCAGCAACGTCATAAAAAATTTGCGCTTTCGGTAGCGATGTGACGGTTTGAATGAACGGAATTTTGAACCGTAAACCTGGTGTTTGATCGATGCGAACGATTTCACCGAATTGGCGTACAACTTTATATTCATTTTCATGGACAATATATATGTTTGTTAAAGCAACGATCAACAGGAGGAGACCAATGCCGCCGCTCATGATGAAGCGGAACCATTTTGTCGGCATTTTATCTTTAAATGAAATGACGTTTTGATCGTTTTGGAAGTTTGTCATTCGTTACCACTTCCTTTCTCTGCCTTTTTCTCTGTCGTTTGTTTTTCGATCGGTTGAATTGGTAAATATTTTAGTGTATTCCCATCGTCATTCATAATGTAAATGCGCGTGTATGGCAACACTTGTTCAAGCGTTTCGATCATTAGCCGTTGTTTTGTAATATCTTTTGCGTTTTTGTATTCTTCATATAAGGCGTTAAATTTTGCGACGTCTCCGCGTGCTTTTTCGATGCGTGCCACTTTATCTGCTTCCGCTTGGGAGATGAGTGCGTCTTTTTCCCCTTCGGCTTCTTTCGTCCGTTTGTTGCGGTATTTATTTGCTTCGTTAATTTTTGTGTTCATCGTTTCACGTGCATCAGTAACGTTTGTAAATGCTTTGCGCACTTCATCGTTTGGTAAATCGACGTCTTGTAGCTTGACAGCTAAAATGGAAATGCCAATATCGTACTTTTTCATTAATGCGGTCAGCGACTCGCGCACATCTGCCTCGATTTTTGCTTTGCCGGACGTCAAGGCATCATCAATTTTTGAACTGCCGATGACGCTGCGCAAAGAAGCAGACGTTGCATTGTACAAAATTTGCTCTGGCTCGTATGAACGGTAAAGAAATTTTGCAGGGTCAGTAATTTTCCATTGCACGACCATATCGGCAAGTACAATATTTTCATCACCTGTAATCATTTTTGTATCGCCTTGATTCGAGGCGACAACCTTTCCGTTTTCTTCTTTGTACCCGAACTGCAAACTAAACGTTTCACGTGATAGTTTTTCTACTTTTTGAATAGGCCAAGGAAGTTTAAAATGTAGACCGGGTGTACTCACTTCTTCATCAATTTTACCGAATGTTAAAATGATTGCTTGTTCCGACTCATCAACGGTGTACCATGACGTCAAGGCAATGACGAGAAGAAAAATGCCTAAAATAGTACCGATGATGATGCCAGTAAGAGAACGTTTCTCCATATAAACCCACCTTTCTTGTTATTTATATGTATGTACGGAAAAAAAAGAAAAAAGTTTCAACAAAAAAGCTACTGATGCCTCAGTAGCTCATATATATTTTCGCTGTACGTTTCGTCCGTCGTATGTGAATAACGTCGTTTTGTTTTCGATGATCGTTTCGATGTGAACGGCACGCCCCCAAAGCTGATAAATGTATGGAAGCACTTTTTCTAAATATTTGACGTCAAGTTCAATTCCTTCGTACCAATGTTTTAAATACAACTCCCCGTTGCGCATGTAATCGCCATCGTTGACTGTAATATATGGAAAGCCGCCGTTGACGCGCATGTTCACGAGCTGATCGCGCACATGTTCCCAATGTTTATCAACGATTTTATAGTCTTTTCCTTGCTTTTGGAATAAATACATATCTTCACGCATGACGAGTTCTTTTGTTAAATAGTTGCGTAAAAACGAAATGTCCGATTCTAGCTCGCGCACTTCAAATATTTTTGCTCGTCCTGAACCTGGCTTGACGCCAAGCTTTTTCATGTCCTCGGTCGGATTGTCCCACCGTTTTTCGATATCTTCAAAAATTTTTAGTCCTAAGTAATATGGATTAATGCCGGTGCGGGAAGGTTGAACAACCCCGGCGTTTAATTTAGCAAATTCAATCGCCTCGTCACTCGTTAAATCCATTTCTCGCAAAATACGTTGATGCCAATATGATGCCCAGCCTTCGTTCATAATTTTCGTTTCAAGCTGTGGCCAAAAATAAAGCATTTCTTCGCGCATCATCGTCAAAATGTCGCGCTGCCATTCGTCAAGTTCACGGCTATATTCTTCGATAAATAGCAGCAAATCCTTTTCTGGATGTGGTGGAAACTTTTTTCGTTTTTTTCGAACGGGCTGTGTTTTTTTCTTTTCATCAAGCGACCATAAATCGTCATACGGGGACGGTTTGCGCGTTTCGTTCTCCTCTTCGTACACTTCCGTGTCAGCTAACGTCCATGCAAGCTTCGGGCGCAGGAGCGACGGGTCAATATGTTCTTGAATAGCTAATACGGCATCTAAAAATTTTTCAACTTCTTGTTTCCCGTATTCGTGTTCGTAATGTTTAATTCGTTCCGCTGTCGCTGCCATGCTTTCAACCATATCCCGCTTCGTATTGCTGAAGCGAACGTTATTTTTAAAAAAGTCGCTATGGGCAAGGACATGCGCGACAATTAATTTATTTTGAATGAGTGTGTTCGTATTTAATAAAAATGCATAGCACGGATCGGAGTTAATAACAAGTTCATAAATTTTACTTAATCCGAGGTCATAGTGAAGTTTCATTTTATGAAATTGTTTTCCAAAGCTCCAATGCGAAAAGCGTGTTGGCATCCCGTATGCTCCGAACGTGTAAATGATGTCAGCAGGACAAATTTCATAGCGCATTTCATAAAAATCAAGCCCAAACCCTTCGGCAATTTCTGTAATTTCCGCAATCGCTCTTTCTAACGCTTTTTGTTCATCTCGTTTCATCGCACTCCCTCCTTATGACAATGTATGAACGAGCGGATCATTTGATACGTCAGGAATGATTCATTGACTTTATATTTTCTTTCGTATATATTTAACTATGTTAAATATTTATATCATTAAAAAAGGTGGGGTGTGTATGGAGCGGACGCCGTTTACTGTACTCGTTGAGAGATTAGAGCATGCGTTTTCATTGGCCGTTCGTAAATTGGCCGCGGATTTAGCAAAGGAGGAAATCGGCTTAACGAAACCGCAGTTTTTTATTTTAAATTTGCTTTCAAAGCGCGGGAAATGTACAGTAAGTGAATTAGCGGACGAAATGTTTGTGAAACCGAGCGCGATCACAACGATGATTGATCGCTTATATAAAAGCGGATTTGTATTGCGAGAGCGAGATGAAGAAGATCGGCGTGTCGTGTATATTCAGCTGTCTGAAAAGGGAAGGCATATGCTTCAGCACGCACGGGCAGAGCGGAGAAAAATTATTGAGCGTTATTTAAGCCAATTACAGCTTGAGGAGCTTGAACAGTTTGTTCATATTATCGAAAAAATTGTTGCGACAAACGAAAAAGAGGAGAAGTGATTAAAATGAAAGAACAGGCCGCGATACAAGCAAGCATGGCCGATATACAACAAAAGCGGGGCATTTTAATTACAGGATTACTCGTTGCGATGTTGTTTGGAGCACTCGATGGGACGATCGTCGGGACGGCGTTGCCACGCATCGTTGGGGAACTCGGTGGATTGAGCATGATGGCATGGTTGACAACCGCTTATATGCTCACATCGACAACGATTGTGCCGATTGCCGGGAAGCTCGCTGACTTATTTGGACGCAAGTCGATCTATATTGCTGGATTAGCGATTTTTATTATCGGTTCAGCGCTATGCGGCATGGCAAATACGATGACCCAACTTATCATTTTCCGCGCTATTCAAGGTATTGGCGGCGGTATTATGATGCCGATGGCAATGATCGTTATCGGCGATTTGTTTACAGGAGCAGAGCGTGCAAAATGGCAAGGTGTGTTTGGCGGCGTATTTGGATTAGCATCTATTCTTGGGCCACAAGTGGGTGGATGGATTGTCGATTCGTTAAATTGGCGCTGGGTGTTTTACATTAACCTCCCTGTCGGTATATTAGCGATTGTGCTCATCTCTATTGGTTTGCATAATCGACGCATGGCTGAACGAGTGAAGCTCGATTTAGTCGGCATGTTTACGATGGTTGTGGCAGTTGTTTCTTTATTGTTGGCGTTGACGTTTGGTGGCGATAAATATGATTGGCTGTCGTGGCAAATCATTTCTTTACTAGCTAGCTCGGTCGTTTTCTTCAGTTTATTTGTGTTTGTTGAACGTAAAGCTGAGGAGCCAATTATGCCGATTCATTTATTAAAAAATAAGACGTTTGTTGTGCTCAATAGTGTCGGCTTTTTTATGTCTGTCGGAATGTTTGGAGCGATTATGTTTGTGCCGCTCTTTATGCAAGGTATTATTGGCATGAGCCCATCTGAATCAGGAACGATGATGTTTCCAATGATGTTTGCGCTCATTATTGCAAGCATGATCGGCGGGCGACTTGTACAAAAAATAGGCGTTCGTCCGCAAGTCATTGGTGGGATGGTGCTTGTAGCACTCGGCTTTTTCTTGCTGTCAACAATGGATGTTCATACGAATAAATGGACGGCGATGTCCTTTATGGCGACGCTCGGTTTCGGATTAGGATTTGTCAATCCGGTCATTACCCTTGCATTGCAAGAAGTGTTTCCGAAATCGCAGCTTGGCATTGTGACGTCATCAAGCCAATTTTTCCGACAAATTGGTGGAACGTTTGGAGCGACGTTGTTAGGTGCAATTATGAATCATCGCTCAAAAGACTTATTAGAAGCGAAGTTTCTTCCGCTGCTAGAGCAATTGCCGCCAAAAGCGCATGCGATGATGGATTCATTTCAGCAATTAGTCGAATCAAACCCACAAAGCGTATATTCGGTCATTTTAAATCCAGATACGTTAAAAACGATTCCATATCAACTGCAACAAATGTTTGTTCCTGTATTGAAGCAGACGCTTGTTGATGCGTTAAGTGATGTGTTTTTATACGGGTTAATTTTTGTTGGCATTGGTTTTATTTTTGCGATGTTTATCGGTCGCATTACAATTTCAAATCGGACGAATAAAGTGAATGAAATGGAATAAAATTATAAGTATACAATAGGCAACGATGATCAATCGTTGCTTATTTTTGTTCGTATGTAAACCGTTTGCACACATAAAACGAAATTTTTTATGAAAAAGTGCAACTTCCTCTTTTAACGAGAGCGTTTGTGTATTAACATGAAAGAGTAGAGATCATTGAAAGCGATTTAGTTTGAATGGATTGAGGAGGTTTTTACGTGAAAAGAGCTTGGTGGAAAGAAGCGGTTGCATATCAAATATATCCGAGAAGCTTCATGGACTCAAACGGAGACGGGATCGGAGACTTACAAGGAATCATTCAGAAGCTTGATTATTTAAAAGACCTTGGAATCGATGTCATATGGATTTGCCCTATTTATAAATCGCCGAATGCCGACAACGGCTACGATATTAGCGATTATCAAGATATTATGGAGCAGTTTGGCACGATGGAAGATTTCGATCAACTGCTTGAAGAAATTCATAAGCGAGGCATGAAAGTCATTTTAGATCTCGTCATTAACCATACGAGCGATGAACATCCGTGGTTTATTGAATCGCGTTCGTCACGCGACAATCCAAAACGCGACTGGTACATTTGGCGCGACGGGAAAAACGGAAAAGAGCCGAACAACTGGGAAAGCATTTTTGGCGGCTCAGCGTGGGAATACGATGAAGCAACAGATCAATATTATTTGCACGTATTCGCGACAAAACAGCCAGATTTAAACTGGGAAAACGAAGATGTTCGGCGAGCGTTATATGATATGATTAACTGGTGGCTTGATAAAGGCATTGACGGCTTCCGTGTTGATGCGATTTCGCACATTAAGAAAAAAGAAGGGCTTCCCGACTTACCGAACCCAAAAGGGCTTGACTATGTCCCGTCATTTGATGGGCATATGAATCAAGAAGGGATTATGGAGTATCTTCGTGAGCTCAAAGCGCAAACGTTTGCGCGTTATGACATTATGACAGTCGGGGAAGCGAACGGTGTGACAGTGGAAGAAGCTGAAGATTGGGTCGGCGAAGAACGCGGCATTTTTAATATGATTTTTCAATTTGAGCATTTAGGACTTTGGCAAAAAGGGACGGACGGCGGCATCGATGTTCGTAAATTAAAGCGCGTCTTAACGAAATGGCAAAAAGGATTAGAAGGCATTGGCTGGAACGCGTTGTTCCTTGAAAACCACGATCAGCCGCGCTCGGTGTCGACGTGGGGAAATGATGAAACATATCTTGTAGAAAGTGCAAAAGCGTTAGGGGCATTGTATTTTCTTATGCAAGGAACACCGTTTATTTATCAAGGTCAAGAAATCGGTATGACGAATGTTCGTTTTGAAACGATTGATGAGTATGATGATGTCGCGATAAAAAACTATTATCGCATTGAGCGGGCCAAAGGGCGCTCACATGAAGAAGTGATGCAATGGATTTGGAAAAACGGCCGCGACAATTCACGCACACCGATGCAATGGTCGGATGAAGAAAACGCCGGATTTACGACAGGAACACCGTGGATTGGCGTCAATGAGAACTATAAACAAATTAACGTCAAAAAGCAGATCAATGACCCGAACTCTGTGCTCAATTTTTACAAACGAATGATTCAACTTCGCAAACAGCACGATGTATTTGTGTACGGAACGTATGATTTAATATTAGAAAATCATAAAGCGATTTATGCGTACACGCGTACATGGGGTAATGAAAAAGCGGTCGTAATCGTGAACTTAACAGACCGAAAGACGATGTATCGCTACGATTCATTGAAATTAAATAGCGAGCAACTCATGTTAACAAACTACGACGTGAAACCGCATAAGCATGCGACGCGCTTTGCATTACGTCCATATGAAGCACGAGTATATGTGATGAAATAATGAAATCCCCTTTTCCGATATGGAAAAGGGGATTTTCACGTTTATTTCACAATCATTTCATACTTTTCACATCTATTTTTTGTACATTCATGACAGTCGCATATTTTAAAAAAGTTGGAGGGGTATGTGTGAAAAAAACGCGCAACTTGCATTTATGGATTGGACTCATTTGTTCTATATTTTTACTTTTGGAAGCGATAACAGGATTGTTGTTGACAGAGCGTTGGTTAATGGGGATGGGTGGACATTCGCATGGCGGTCATGAACATGCTCACGGTGGCGCACATCACGAACAGCTAAATATGATGGACGCTGTGAAAAAGGCGAGCGAATCAGGTGCATTTTCAATGGATGAAGTTGGAGTAGTGATGAACCACGGCATGTATATGGTGCGTTTAAATGACAAAGATGGGACGTTAGTGACGATTGCGCCAGACGGCACCGTCGTCAAAAAAGAAGTGAATAAATTTGCTTCTTTCGTGCGCGCAATTCACGTTGGAAAGCTGGGGCTTTGGAACCGCCTCATGATCGATATCGCCGCGCTTGCGATTATCGTCTTAACCGGGACAGGTATTTATTTATCTGTGAAAATTTTACGAGCGCAAGCGAAAGCGAAGCAGCGAAAATCCGCAGCATAAGCGAAAAGCACTTCACATCAATGGTTAGTGTGAAGTGCTTTTTAACTAATTCGCTTCGTTGGTGTTTGTTGAATTTTCCCTGTTCCGTTGCAAAACGAGCATGTTTTATAAAGCGACAAACAAATTTTTATTTTCTTTTTCCCAAAGCATTTTGGGCAAATTGTTTTGAGTGCCACATGAAACCACCTCACAAAAAAGAAAGCGTTTTCAATTATAGTATACTTCATTTTTACGCGATGTGTGCGCAAAAATTTGTCCATTTTAAAACAGGTTAGGATGCCCCAACCTGTTTTATTTGCGTGAATGCACTTCGTAAATGGCAAATTTTAAATAGTCGCCCTCGTCGGCGGCAAGCAGTTTTGGATGGTCGTATCCTGCGCCGCTCCAATGAATTTGACGTAAAATTTTCTTTGCGTCAAATGCCGCTTCGGCAACCATAGCTTGAAACATGTCGGGATGCACGTGATACGAACAACTTGCTGTGACGAAAAAGCCGCCATCTTTCACAAGTTTTAAGCCGTTTAAGTTAATGTCTTTATAACCGGCGAGCGCTTTCGGCACCGCATGAGCAGATTTTGCAAACGCCGGCGGGTCAATGATGACAACGTCCCATTTTTTTCCCTCTTGCACGCATTCGCGTAAATAATCAAACGCGTTTGCGACGACAAACTGTACATTTGTAAATCCGTTTAGCGCGGCGTTTCGTTTTGCTGTTTCAATGGCATGTTCTGAAATATCGACAGCAGTAACATGTTTTGCTCCATATAAGCAAGCATTTAACATAAATGAGCCTGTATGTGTAAAGCAATCGAGCACGGTCGATTCGCTTGTAATAAGCGGTTGAATCGCGGCACGATTTTGGCGTTGATCGAAGAAAAATCCTGTTTTTTGTCCATTTTCAATATCGACAATATATTTGACGCCATTTTCCTCAATTTGTACGTTTGTGTCGCACGTGCCGTACCAAAATCCTTTTTCTTGTTTTAGTCCTTCTAATTCACGCACGTGTACGTCGTTGCGCAAATAAATAGCTTTCGGTTGAAAAACGTCAAGAAGGGCTTGTAAAATCCATTCTTTTCGTTTTTCCATGCCGAGCGATAAAATTTGTACGACAAGCACATCCTCGTACTTATCAACGATTAATCCAGGCAAAAAATCTGCTTCACCATAAATGGCGCGGCATGAACGGACGCCAGGAATCATGCGTTCGCGATACGCCCATGCTTGTCGAATACGGTTCATAAAAAATTGTGCATTTAATTCATCATTTGGGTTTTGCGTCAACACGCGCACGATCATTTGTGATTTCGGATTGATATATCCTTTCGCTAAAAAATGACGTTGATGGTTATATACGTTGACGAAATCACCCGGCTCAGAATCTCCTTCAATATAATCGACTTCACTTTGAAACACCCATGGATGTCCAAGTTCGAGCCGCTTTTTTCGCTTTCGTTTTAAAAAAACATTTGCCATGTTTCCCACTCCTGACTATATATTCGCTACTTTAGCATACAGGAAGAAAACGATGTGCGCAAATGATGGATAAAAAATATTTGACAATTGAGTGAAATATGCTAATATTAGTGACAAAGTCAATAACGCAAATGCATTCCACTAGGGGGGCCTTTAGATAGGCTGAGATCAAAGTGTGCCTTTGAGACCCTTAGAACCTGATCTGGATCATACCAGCGTAGGGAAGTGGAAACGGTGCGAAGTGTGTCTTTATATCAAATTCCATCGTTTATTAACCACTTTCTTTGCGCAAAGAAAGTGGTTTTTTATTTTTCATAAGGGGGAGAGGACATGTTGTTTTCAGAGCAATTGCGCAAAGCTGTCGATCCGATTTGGGAGGCGAGCTTTCATCATCCGTTTGTGAAGGAGTTAGGGGAAGGGACGCTCGATTTACGTTGTTTTCGTTATTATGTATTACAAGATTCATATTATTTGACACACTTTGCGAAAGTGCAAGCGCTTGGCGGGGCGATGGCCGACGATTTACAAACGACAGCGAGCATGGCCAATCATGCGCAAAACACATATGAAGCTGAACTTCGTTTGCATGAGACGTTTATGAAAGAGCTTCATATTACCGAGGAAGAAAAGGCGTCGTTTGTTCCGTCACCAACCGCTTATGCTTACACGTCGCACATGTACCGAGCAGCATTTGCGGGACACTTTGGCGATGTATTGGCAGCCATTTTGCCGTGCTATTGGTTGTATTACGAAATCGGGGAGAGATTGAAGCATTGCAAACCGAAGCAGCCGATTTATGCGAAATGGATTGAAGCGTACGGCTCCGACTGGTTTAAACAGCTTGTCGAGCAACAAATTGCACGGTTAAACGACATCGCAAAAACAGCGAGCGAGAAAGAACGTGAGCGAATGAAGCAACACTTTTGGATCAGCAGTCAATACGAGTATTTATTTTGGGAGATGGCGTACAAATTAGAATATTGGCCAATTGGAAAGGAGAATGTTCATGCAAACGAAAGGGCTTAAATTAACAGATGTATTAACGACCGTTGTTATAGCAATTGTATTTGGTATTGTGTATAAAGTGTGGGGGCCGCTTTACTATGCGGTAAAGCCGCTCGGGCTTCATATCGATCAGCTCATTTATGGCATGTGGTTTATCGCCGCTACAGTCGCATATTTACTCATTCGTAAGCCGGGTGTGGCATTGCTTGCTGAAGTTGCCGCTGCGTCCGGGGAGTTTTTAGTTGGTTCTGAATGGGGATTAGAAGTGTTGTTTTACGGCTTTGTACAAGGATTGTTCGCTGAGCTTGTGTTTGCTGCTTTCCGTTATAAACGTTTTGATGTCGCAGTTGTATCGCTTGCAGCAATTGGTTCGACGATCGCTTCGCTCGTGCTTGATTTTTACAAAGGTTACATCGATCAATTAGCGTGGTGGAATTTAACGTTATTCATCGGCGCACGCTTTGTTGGGGCGATTGTGATTTCTGGATTGTTTGCTTATTCCCTTGTGAAAGCACTTGAAAAAACAGGTGTGACACAATTGTTGCGCCCGACGTCAAAAGAAGATTACGATTCGTTAGATCAATAGAAGGTGACATCATTGACAAAAGCCGTTCATATTGAGCAACTTCGATTGAAGTTTCCTGGAGCAAAAAAGCGATTATTTACAGATTTATCGCTTTCGATTGAAAAAGGAGAGAAAGTGTTGTTTTTAGGTCCGTCTGGGTGTGGAAAATCGACGCTACTACAAGTAATGGCAGGGATTATCCCACGCTCTGTCGATGTGCCGATGAAAGCGAAAGAGCTTCATGTTCCAAAGCGTGCAGGCTATGTGTTTCAAGATCCAGATTCTCAGTTTTGCATGCCATACGTCGACGAAGAAATAGCGTTTGTGCTTGAAAATCTCGGTGTACCTCGCGCCCACATGGATGAAAAAATCGCTCACGTTCTTCAACTTGTTCGCCTTCGTCTGTCGGACGTTCACGTACCGATTCAAACGCTATCGGGGGGGATGAAACAGCGGTTGGCGCTTGCGTCGGTTTTGGCGCTTGAGCCTGATGTGCTATTTTTAGATGAACCGACAGCGTTTCTTGATGAAGGAGGAACGAAAGCGGTATGGGAAACGTTAAAAGAAGTGGCGGAAGATCGAACTGTTGTTATCGTCGAGCATAAAATTGATCACATTCTTGACTTTGTTGAGCGCATCGTTTTATTTAACGAACATGGCGATATTATCGCTGATGGTCCGACGCACGCCGTGTTTTCAACGTATCGCTCGTTTATCGACGAACAAGGCATTTGGTACCCGGGTGTGTGGGAGGCGTATGAAAAGCCAAAAACCGCGCAACAACCGTATGAAGAGGGAGACGTTCTTTTACATGTGCCATCGCTCCGTGGCTTTCGGCAAAAAGAAGAGAAAATCGCAGTCAACCATTTGACGATTTATGCAGGAGAATGGATTGTAGTTACAGGGGAAAACGGGGCAGGAAAAAGCACGTTGCTGCAAAGCTTGATGAAATTAATTCGAACAGAAGGCGATTTGTATTGGCAAGGCCATCAGATCATAGATGATGAGTCGTTATACGACAACATGGCTTTTGTATTTCAAAATCCAGAATTTCAATTTGTCACACATCGCGTCGATGATGAGTTGGCATACGGCTTGCGGCTCGAGAACTGCAAGGAAAACGAGATTGCAGAAAAAGTAGAGCAGTTGCTTGCTCGCTTTCATTTAGCTGACCAGAGACATTTACATCCGTATCAATTGTCGATGGGGCAAAAAAGGCGGCTAAGCGTTGCGGCATCGGTGGCAGATCGCCATCGCTTATTGTTGCTTGATGAACCGACGTTCGGGCAAGATGCAAAAAATACGTTTGCGCTGCTTGAATGGCTCGAAGCGTATCGGCAACAAGGAAAAGCGATCGTGATGGTAACACACGATGAGCGCATCGTGTCACAATTCGCCACGAGACGATGGGTCATTGAAAACGGAAAGCTTGTCGCTGATGAAAAGGTTGCGCCGCGGATCGTTGTGCGAGGTGGAATATGATGAGATGGAGTATGGAACATAAAGAAACGTGGTTGCATCAAACGAATCCGACAGCGAAACTGCTCTTATTTTTGCCGATGTTTGTCGTCATCGTTTTTGTTCATAACCCGAACGTGCTTATGAACTGGGCGGTTGGGTTTACGGTGCTGTTTATATTGTTTAGCGGCTATCGAATGAAACATATTTTTTTATTTCTTCTCCCGTTCCTTTTTATTTTCGTGTCTACATCGTCGTCGATGATTTTGTTTGGAAAGGGAGAAACGACGTGGTTTCGCTGGGGGCTCATTCACATTACAGAAGAAAGTTTTTATCGCGGTGTACATCTCGGGTTTCGCGCCCTTTTATTTGCGATTTTCGGGTTGATGTTTGCGCTCACGACGAAGCCGGTGCTTTTATTTTATTCGCTTATGCAACAAGTAAAGTTGAAGCCAAAATACGCATATAGCTTTTTAGCGGCTATTCGCTTACTGCCGATCATGATCGAAGAATTTCAAACGGTACATCAGGCGTTGAAAGTACGACGAGCCGCCAAAGCGAACGGATTTCGCAGCAAACTTGAACTTGTGAAGCGATATGCTATCCCGCTTTTATCGCAAAGCATTCGGCGCGCTCAGCGCATCGCAGTTGCTATGGAGACGAAAGGATTCACAAATGGTCGAAAGCGGACGTTTTATTATGAAGTAAAGCTCGGAAAATATGATGTTTATTTATTTGTTGTCATATGTATGATTGTTGCTGTTGGGTATTATATGGCGGATGTGTTCCCATACGTTGCGGTGAAGGATGTGCGGTAATATGGGAGAACTTCATCTCATTTCAACTGGAAAGCAGTCAATAGATGCGCTCGTTCACATTTCATCGCTCGTTCACACCTATGCTCATTTCATTCATATTCGTGAAAAGCATCGTCCGGCAAAAGAGATTGGGATCATTGTAGAAAAACTGCTTCAAGCAGGTGTGCCCGCGGAAAAAATCGTCATCAACGATCGCGTAGACGTTGCGGTCGTCTACGGCGTGGGTGGGGTTCAGCTTGCACATCATAGCTTAGCGCCAAAACGAGTAAAGGAACGTTTTCCTTTTTTGCGTGTCGGTCGTTCCGTTCATACGTTTGAAGAAGCGAAACAAGCGGAAGAGGAAGGGGCAGACTATGTGGTTTTTGGACATATTTACGAAACGAGCTGTAAAGAAGGAGTGAAACCGCGAGGGGTTACAGCGTTGCAACAATTGACGTGTCGCGTACACATTCCTGTAATTGCGATCGGCGGCATTCAACCGGCGCACGTTCGCGATGTGTTTATGGCAGGGGCAAAAGGGATCGCGGTGATGTCCACTATATTTTATGGCGATGACCCGTTGGAAATGGTGCGATTATATCGAAAACAAATGGGGGAGAGCACATGGACGTTTTAATTATCGGGGGAGGTATTATTGGTAGTAGCGTTGCTTTTGAGCTAGCAAAACGGGGGGCAGCTGTCACAGTTGTTGAGCGCGGTGAGCTAGCGCAAGAAGCATCATCGGCAGCGGCAGGGATGCTCGGTGCTCATTCGGAGTTTTCAACCGATCATCCTCTTATTCCGCTTGCTCTTGCTAGCCAATCGTTATTTCCGAGCATCATCGCCGAATTGGCTGAATTAACGAACATCACTATCGGTTGGAACGACGTAGGGATGCTAAAAATCGCTACAACAAATGAAGAGTATAAAAAATTAACGGAACATTATGAATTTTGGAGGCGTATACAACCGCAACATGTTCGTTGGTTGACAGCGGAAGAAGTTGCTCAAATGGAGCCGCATGTACAAACTGACTATGGCGCGATGTATACGATCGATCAGCAAGTTGATGCACGACAGCTTTCATTGGCGTTTGCTCATGCCGCTATAGCTAAAGGAGCGCGATTTTTGCCGTATACAGAAGCATATGATTTTATTTTCGATGATGAGCGCATAGTCGGAGTAAAAACGACGCGCGGGACGATATATGCAAAACAAATCGTCATCGCGTGCGGGGCATGGACACCTGTTTTCGCCGAAAAGCTCCAATTATCGTTACATATGTATCCCGTTAAAGGAGAGTGTATCGCTGTCACGACAGAAAAACGTCTTTTACGAGCGACTGTATTTGCAAAAAACGGTTGTTACATTGTGCCGAAAGCAAACAATCGCTTGGTGATCGGGGCTAGTGCGCTTGTTCATTCGTTTCATAAAACAGTGCAAGCGTGTAGCGTGCATGAATTGTTAGCGCGTGCGATGCGAATCGTTCCTGAACTTGCTTTCGCTACGTTTGAGGGAGCTTGGGCAGGCATTCGTCCTCAAACGAAAGACGGTATGCCATATATCGGAGAGCATCCACAATATGCAAACATATTCGTTGTGACGGGGCATTATCGAAATGGCATTTTACTAAGCGCCATCACCGGTCGATGCGTCAGCGATATAGTAGAAGGAAAAGAAATTCCATTTGATATGACTCCATTTTCGCTTACAAGAAAGGGGGGAAAGCATGCGTTGCATCATTAATGGTGAGACGATTGAATTACCTCATCATGTGCGTACCGTTGCTCAACTGTTACGCCATTTTCATATTCATGAAAAGATTGCGATTGTCGAAATCAATATGGATATCGTTCCAAAAGATAATTATGAGCAAAGAGCGATTGCGGACGGCGATCGCATTGAAATTGTTCATTTTGTAGGGGGAGGATAATATGTTACAAATTGGTCCGTACACATTTCAATCTCGTCTGTTGCTCGGTACAGGAAAGTATCCGAACATCGACATTCAAAAAGAAGCTGTGGAGGCGTCGGGAGCAGAAATTTTAACGTTTGCGGTGCGCCGAATGAACATTTTTGAACCGAATCAACCGAATTTTTTAGAAAAAATCGATGTGACGAAATATAAGTTGCTGCCGAACACAGCGGGGGCAAAAACAGCAGAGGAAGCGGTGCGCATCGCCCGATTAGCGAAAGCATCAGGGCTTTGTGATATGGTGAAGGTTGAAGTGATCGGATGCGACCGAACGTTGCTTCCTGATCCAGTAGAGACGTTAAAAGCAACAGAAATGCTATTAGAGGAAGGATTTATCGTTTTACCTTACACGTCAGATGACGTCGTGTTGGCGAAACGACTGCAACAGCTCGGTTGCCATGCTATTATGCCGGGGGCGTCACCGATCGGATCGGGTCAAGGCATTATCAATCCGTTACACATTCAATTTATTATTGAACAAGCAACTGTGCCTGTCATTATTGACGCAGGCATTGGTGGACCAGCGGATGCAGCGTTGGCAATGGAACTTGGGGCTGACGGAGTGTTGTTAAATACAGCTGTTGCTTGTGCGAAAGACCCAGTAAAAATGGCGAAAGCGATGAAACTTGCGATTGAGGCAGGGAGACTCGGTTATGAAGCTGGAAGAATTCCGAAAAGGCGATATGCGACAGCAAGTAGCCCGCTCGAAGGGATGAGCATCGTCTAATGGATCGTTACTCGCGGCAACAACGGTTTGCTCCAATTGGTGCAACAGGTCAGCAACGTATTCGTGAAAAACGTGTGCTCGTCGTTGGGGCAGGCGCGCTTGGAGCAGCAAATGCTGAAACGCTTGTGAGAGCTGGAGTTGGAAAAATAACGATTGTCGATCGCGACTATGTCGAGTGGAGCAATTTACAGCGTCAGCAGCTATATACGGAAGAAGATGCAATCAAACGCCTGCCAAAAGCGATGGCGGCCGCTACGCATTTGCGCGCGATAAATAGCGACGTTGTTATCGAGCCGATCGTGGCGGATGCAGATGCGCGGTTGCTTGAGTATCTTGTGGCACGCGATCGCCCTCATGTCATCATCGATAGCACCGATAATTTCGACGTGCGGATGATCATTAACGATGTTTCGCAAAAGTATGCTGTGCCATGGATTTATGGGGCGTGTGTAGGTAGTTATGGATTAAGCTACGTCATTATCCCACATGAAACGCCGTGCTTACGATGTCTTCTTGAAGAAGTGCCGCTCGGTGTTGCGACGTGCGATACAGCCGGCATCATTAGTCCTGTCGTTCATATGGTTGTCGCCCATCAAACGGCAGAAGCATTGAAAATTTTAGTGAATGATGAGCGCATCAATCGAAAACTCGTCTCGTTTGATATATGGCGTGGACAATACCGCATGATTGACGTCAAACGTATAAAAAAAGACGGTTGCCCGTCATGCGGCGATAAGCGAACGTATCCAGCGCTTCAATATGAAAACGAAACGAAATTTGCTGTATTGTGCGGACGTGATACTGTACAAATTCGTCCTGCCCAGAGAGATGGGTGGGAATGGACAACGCTCATTTCTTTTTTACAACAACAAGGCATTCAAGTGGAGCGAAATGACTATTTATTTTCGTTTACAGTTGATCGACATCGTTTTGTCGTTTTTTTCGATGGGCGCGTATTTATTCATGGTACAAATGACATCCAAGAAGCAAAAAGGTTATATTATCAATATTTGGGGTGAGGGATATGGTATATAAAGCGTTGACGATTGCTGGTTCAGATAGCGGCGGAGGGGCTGGCATTCAAGCGGATTTAAAAACGTTTCATCAGTTCCGTGTGTTTGGCATGTCAGCCATTACAGCAGTAACGGCGCAAAATACACTCGGTGTGCAAGCGGTATATCCGCTCCCGCTTGAGGCGATCGAAAAGCAAATCGATTCCGTTGCGGTTGATTTGTCGCCTGATGCGGTAAAAACGGGAATGTTATTCAGCCATGAAATTATTGAATTAGTCGCTCAAAAAACGGCTCAATACAGATGGACGCGCATCGTCGTCGATCCGGTCATGGTTGCAAAAGGTGGTGCCCCGTTGTTAAAGCAAGAAGCGATTGAAGCGCTCAAACGTCACATGTTGCCGCTTGCTTATGTGTTAACGCCAAACATTCCAGAAGCGGAAGTGTTAACGAATATGCGAATTGAAACGTTAGAGGATCGAAAAGAGGCAGCAAAAAAGCTTCATCATCTAGGCGTTCGGTACGTTGTCATGAAAGGTGGGCACGCCGAAGGAAGCGAACTAGTTGACTTGCTGTATGACGGTGAACGATTTTACGAATGGAAAAGCGAACGGATTGAAACGAAACATACGCACGGCACAGGTTGTACGTTTGCTGCCGCTATCACCGCGCAACTGGCGAAAGGAAAAACGATATATGAAGCGATTGATGTTGCAAAACGATTTATTCAAGCTGCTGTCGAACAAGCGCTACACATCGGCAGTGGACACGGTCCGACAAACCATTGGGCGCTTTATGAGTAAAAATGTTCACACCATTGACAAACATATTCGTTCCTCTCATTGTTAAAATAGAAATGGGGAATATGTTGCTGGAGGGACGAACGGGATGGAAGAACTTTCAATTACATTAAACATTACGTACGTGCTACTATTAACTTTTTTTATCGGGACGACGTTAATCGAATCGTGACGAACGACTGCACATATGTGTGGTCGTTTTCTTTTTCATGTAAATTTGGTATGATGAATATATATTTTCATAAAATCATCCGATTAGGAGTGTGAATGTTCGTTGGGAGATTTGCCTCTGAGTTTAATTTTTTTACTCATCTTTTTAATTTTTTTATCCGCTTTTTTTTCAGCTTCAGAAACAGCGTTTTCGAGCGTCAATAAAATTCGCTTAAAAAATTATGTCGATGAGAAGCGGCGGGGAAGTAAAAAAGCGCTGTATATTGCCGAAAACTTCGACCGTGCTCTTTCGACCATTTTAGTCGGAAATAATATTGTGAATATTGCTGCGGCATCTATTTCTGCGAAAGTGGCGACAGACTTGTTTGGTGGCAATACAGGTCTCGTCATTAGCACAGTCGGCATGACCATTTTAATTTTAATTTTTGGTGAAGTGTTGCCAAAGTCGTTAGCGAAAGAAAATGCCGAGTCGTTTTCGCTTATGATTTCCGATGTGCTGTATATGCTCATTCAACTATTTACTCCTGTTACGGCATTGCTTGTCATGTTAAAACAATTCGTCTCCAAACTGTTTGGTCATCGGGCAGATACGCCTTCGGTCACTGAAGAAGAGCTAAAAGTAATGGTCGATTTAAGTGAAGAAGAAGGGGTTATTGACAATAAAGAAAAAGAGCTCGTTCATCGTTCACTTGATTTTAACGATATTTTAGTTGGTGAGATTTTCACTCCGCGCATTGATATGGTTGCGGTAGAAGTGAATCAGCCAATCGAAGAAATTCGCGACATTTTTTTACGTGAACGATATTCGCGCGTTCCGGTATACGAAGGGGATATTGATAACGTCATCGGTATTTTATCGGAAAGCGACTTTTTTAGTCAACTTGTGCAAGGGAAAGAAGTAAACGTTCGTGAATTGTTGCGCACACCGCTATTCGTCGTCGAGTCGATGCGCATATCGACATTGTTACCTGAATTACAAAAAAGTAAAGTACATATGGCGATCGTCATCGACGAGTTTGGTGGAACGTCGGGATTAATTACGCTAGAAGATATTTTAGAACAAATTGTTGGGGAAATATGGGACGAACACGATGAAGCGGTAAAAACGTTCCAAAAAATTAATGATTACGAATACGAATTTAATGCGGAATTGCCGCTTGACGAGTTTTGTGACATTTTAGGTATCGAAGAGCTAGAAAGCTCCTCTCATACGCTCGGTGGCTGGGTGTTTGAAATGTTTGAGCGCATTCCGACCGTTGGCGAATCGTTTGAGCATGAGTCATTAACGGTCACTGTCCGTCAAGTTGAAAATCGCCGCATTCGAAAAGTGCTCGTCCGCATTCGCGAGCCGATTGTGGAAAACGTGTAAAAAGGGAGCAATTTGCTCCTTTTTTTATTGACAACTTCGTAAACTTCCATTACGATTAATAAGCATAAAAACCGATAAGAATAATGGGGGTTTCAGTGATGAAAAAGTCGTTTTTGTTGTTGGCATTACTTCTGGTCAGCGTATGGCTTACTGGTTGCGGTCAAAATGAAGAAAAAAATGATTTATTTGCTCAAATAAAAGAAAAAGGTGAATTAAAAATTGGAACGGAAGGAACGTATCCGCCATTTACGTTTCATGATGAAACAGGTGAGTTGACAGGATTCGATGTAGACATTGCGAAAGAGGTAGCAAAACGTATCGGTGTGAAACCTGTGTTTGTAGAAACACAATGGGATGCGATGTTTGCCGGCTTAGATGCGAAGCGTTTTGACATGATTGCTAACCAAGTTGGTATTCGTCCGGATCGTCAAGAAAAATACGATTTTTCTAACCCTTACATTACGTCAGCTGCTGTCCTTGTCGTTCATAAAGAAAATGAACAGCTCAAATCATTCGATGACTTAAAAGGGAAGAAAGCGGCGCAATCGATGACGAGTAACTATGCAGATTTAGCCCGTTCATATGGCGCAGAAGTCGTAGGGGTGGAAGGATTTAATCAAGCGATTGAGCTACTAAGTTCAAAACGAGTTGATGCAACAATTAATGATAAATTATCTGTACTTGATTTTCTTAAACAAAAACCGGACGCACCTGTTCGAATTGTCGCGACACATGACGATGCGTCGCAAAGTGGGTTCATGTTCCGCAAAGGAAGCGATCCGCTTGTTGAGGCTGTAAACAAGGCGTTAAAAGAGATGATGGAAGACGGTACGTACGGAAAAATTTCAGAAAAGTGGTTTGGTGAAGATGTATCTAAATAGTATGGTGATCGATTCAGAGCGTTTAGAAAGGTTAATGAATATTGCTGAAAGTTCCCTTCTCCCATTGGTGAAGGGAGCTTTGCTATATACGATTCCGCTGGCATTTATTACATTTGTCATTGGATTAGCGATTGCGTTGCTAACGGCTTTAGCTCGTCTATCGAGCGTGAAATGGTTGCAATGGACGGCGCGTGCCTATGTGTCCGCTATTCGTGGTACGCCGCTTCTTGTGCAACTGTTTATTATTTTTTACGGACTGCCGACGATCGGAATAACGATTGATCCGTTGCCGGCTGCGATCATTGGTTTTTCATTAAATGTTGGGGCATATGCATCGGAAATTATCCGAGCGGCCATTTTATCGATTCCAAAAGGTCAATGGGAGGCAGCTTATTCGCTTGGAATGGACGATGTGCAGACGCTAAGACGTATTATTTTACCGCAAGCTGCCCGCGTATCCGTTCCACCGCTATCCAATACGTTTATTAGCTTAGTGAAAGATACGTCTCTTGCCTCGCTCATTCTTGTGTCGGAAATGTTTCGGAAGGCGCAAGAAATTGCGGCAACGAATTATGAATTTTTGTTGCTTTATACAGAAGCTGCGCTCATTTATTGGTTCATTTGCTTTTTCCTTTCAATCATTCAAGGAAAAATCGAACAACGGTTAAGCCGATACGTCGTGCGATAATCGGAATAAGGAGAGTTGTGATGTTAGTTGTTGAAGGATTGCGTAAAACGTTTGGAAATCATGAAGTATTAAAAGGCGTTAATGTAACAGTAAAAAAAGGAGAGGTTGTTGTTATTATCGGTCCATCGGGATCGGGAAAAACGACGTTATTGCGTTGTCTAAACGTGCTAGAAATACCTGATAGCGGAACGATCACTATCGATCAAGAGCGGCTTCATTTTGCCAAAAAGCCGTCAAAGAAAGAATTGACGAACTTCCGTCGTTTGACAGGAATGGTATTTCAATCGTATAACTTATTTCCACATATGACGGCGCTCGAAAATGTGATGGAAGGACCTATTACGGTGAAGCGGTTAAGCAAACATGAAGCGAAACAAAAGGCGGAACAGCTACTGACTAAAGTAGGTTTAAAAGACCAAATGCATATGTATCCGTTTCAGCTGTCCGGGGGACAACAGCAACGTGTTGGCATTGCGCGAGCGCTCGCGATGGAACCGAAAGTATTGTTATTTGATGAACCGACTTCAGCACTAGATCCAGAACTTGTTGGGGAAGTGTTGAAAGTGATGAAAGATTTGGCGAATGAAGGAATGACCATGATTGTCGTCACGCATGAAATGCGCTTTGCGCGGGAAGTTGCCGATGAAGTAATTTTTTTTGATGAAGGAATGATGATTGAACGCGGCCACCCGGAACAACTATTTACAAACCCGAAGCATGAACGGACGCGCCAGTTTTTGCAACGAATTCAGTAAAACCCCCAAGCGAAATGCTTGGGGGTTTTTCAGCCATGTTATTTAGTTGTGTAAGATCCGCCTAATTGTTGTTGCGCCATTGCAACAAGACGTTTTGTAATTTCGCCACCAACTGAACCGTTTGCGCGTGATGTTGCATCTGGTCCAAGGTTTACACCAAATTCTTGAGCGATTTCGTATTTCATTTGATCAATTGCTTGTTGTGCACCGTATACTAATAATTGGTTTGTGTTAGCCATGTTCAATCATCTCCTCGTGAAAAGTTTTTTATGGTTGGGTTAGCTGGATTTGCACCAGCAACGCGTGATCGTTTTTCACGCTGCCAAGCTTGGCTTAACCCATCGAATGTTGTTTGCTTGCTTGTACTACTATTTTGGGGAAAAAACATGTTATTATTCTTTTTTTAATGTGGTAATTTTTTGTGTAGTGGGAAAGATAATGGAAAATAGCGAAGCGAGGGATGAAAATGAACATTTGTCCGTTATGTAATGGCTTACGGACAATCGTTTTTTATTGTGACCAATGTGGGGAAAAATTAAAAGACGAAGGGAAATTAACGGATTATTTCGATGATTATAGTCCGTATATGGATGCAGATGTGATGAAAATGGTCGATGGATACGCGCATACGCGAAAGCAGCATATGTGTGTTCATTTGTTTCATTGCGACCGTTGCGGCGACGATGTTGTCCGTTTCATCCAAGAGTAAAAAGCCCGCTCAAATGAACGGGCTTCCCATTTATTTCTCACTATTGGAACGGATGCGCAACTCTGTATTGACATCGAAGAAGTGAGCTTTGTTCATATCTAATGCAAGATCGATCGTTTGACCTGCTTTTACGTCTGTGCGCGCATCGACGCGTGCGACAAACTCTTGGCCGCTAATTTGTGAATATACCATAATTTCTGCACCGAGCAATTCTGCCACTTCGACATGGGCACGTACTTTTGTATTTTGCGATGCTTCAAGGAAGACTGGTTCATCGTGGAAGTCTTCTGGACGAATACCTAAAATGACTTCTTTACCGACGTAACCTTGTTCGCGAAGTACTTTCATTTTTCCTTCTGGTACAGCAATTTTCACATCGCCAATGGCGAATACGCCGTCTTGAAGCACACCGCGCAAAAAGTTCATTGCTGGTGAGCCGATAAATCCACCGACGAAAATGTTCTCTGGTTTTTCATATACTTCTTTTGGTGTACCGACTTGTTGAATTACTCCGTCTTTCATCACGACAAGGCGAGTTGCCATCGTCATCGCTTCCGTTTGGTCATGCGTAACGTAAATTGTCGTTGTTCCTAAACGTTGATGAAGTTTCGCGATTTCTGCGCGCATTTGTACACGCAATTTTGCGTCTAAGTTTGAAAGCGGCTCGTCCATTAAAAACACTTTCGCATCGCGTACAATCGCACGTCCTAATGCTACACGTTGACGTTGACCACCGGATAACGCTTTCGGTTTGCGATCTAAATATTGCTCAAGGCCGAGAATGCGTGCCGCTTCACGAACACGACGGTCGATTTCCTCTTTTGGAAACTTGCGCAATTTCAATCCGAACGCCATGTTATCGTATACGCTCATATGTGGATAAAGCGCATAGTTTTGGAACACCATTGCGATATCGCGATCTTTTGGCGCAACGTCGTTCATCCGTTTGCCATCGATGTAAAAATCGCCTTTTGAAATTTCTTCAAGACCTGCGATCATTCGAAGCGTCGTTGATTTTCCGCAACCTGACGGACCGACGAAAACGATAAATTCTTTATCTTGGATGTGTAAGTTAAAGTCTTTTACAGCAGTAACGTTGTTGTCATAAATTTTGTACACATGTTCTAAACGAAGCTCAGCCATACGTACGCCTCCTTATGCAATCGATTTCATTTGATTTAAGCATATATGAAAGGGGGAGAGTCGTAAATGGACACGATGCACAAAAAAAGAAAACGTTTTCGGGCAACATGCCTAGTGTTGTTCATGAAGTAAAATAGCCAAATAAACGGTGAGCGCCCCTTTAAATTGTTTTATATCAATGCCTGTTTTTTCGATAAGTTTATCAATGCGATATTGCAAGCTATTGCGGTGCATATGAAGCTTTTTTGCTGCTAGCGAAACGTTTAAATTGCATTCAAAAAACGTCTTCATCGTTTTAATCATATCGTCATCTTGTTTTACTGTTTGTAAAAACGTCATGGCGTACGTCATCTCTTCATCGTTAATAAGCAAAAGAGGGAAGACGTCTTCAATGGAGTAAACGCGCTGCTCGGGTTTATGTTTCATACCGATGTGAAAATATCGCTTTTCCGCGGTAAATATGTGTGTAAGTTCAACGCCATGTGGGCACTTTTGTCCAATATAGGCCCGCAATTGAATGTAGAAATCGCTACATAGCGTATCGATCAGTTCATAAAGAGTGGAGGCAACGCTCTCTTCTTGTTGCTCGATGACGATAAATTGTTGTTCTGTTTCCGATAACATCGTCACATCATATGGAAAAAGCGATTGAATCGCTTCCATAAAATCATGCGGATCAACAGTCCCTTTTTGAATGTAAAAATAAATGAAACGTGTATGTGCAGAAGAAGGTACATGTTCGAATGCTGTCGTATCATGCTGTATTAAAAAGCGATACCATCTTTGTTGTCGCTCGTTCAACCAAGAAGGGATCGTTTCATATCGTGTAAATAACGTTGCTAACAACGTCCGTTCTTTTAGAGTAAGCGCTTCTTTTTTTATGCCAAAAACTTCGCCGCGTTCCGTCGAAAACCATTCATATTGATCCCGCTCGTCCACTTGCTCGCGTTCAATAAGTGCATCTTGGTAATATGCCCGTAATTTTTCTAACATGTATCCCAGTCCTTTCCGCTCCTATCACGACCATTATACAAAAAGCGGCGAGAAAATGCTCGCCGCTTCATTTTACTTCATGTGGTGGTTGTTCTGTTTGAACATCACGCGCTTCTTCAATGTTTGTTGCGTGATGGCACGAATATACGTAACCTCCCGCCATGCCTTCGTTAATCATGCGATCGATATCCCATTCATAATTGTCGCGTTCTTTCATTATGCATGCCCCCTTATTCGTTATTTTGTATGACCGAAAAAAAAGTATACATGATTCATTTCCTTTGTTCATATATTCATGACGAGAGGTGAACAGTATGGTTGTCCATTATTTACATGCGTTAATGAACTATCATTTAGACGAGGAAGAAGAAGCGCTCGTTCGTTATTTATATTTGCTTCATTTAGGAAAGGAATGGAACACAACAACGAAAGAAACGGAAAATGGATGGCGCGAACAATTTGAGAAAATGAATATATATAAAGAGGCATGGCTTGCTTCAGAACATGCGACGGAGCGGGAAGTGTTTCGCGTCTTGTTATGCAAATGTTTGAAACGATTACACAAGCAGTTATCGCACATTTGCACTCATAACGGACAAGCCCTATAATGAATGGTTAGAGCAGTTCATTAGTAGAAGGGAGATCGTTATGGGGCTTTTTCTTTATTTACTTTTTATGATGGCTGTCGGAGCGTTCATCGGGGGAATGACGAATTCGCTTGCGATTAAAATGCTTTTCCGTCCATATCGTCCCATTTATATCGCAGGAAAAAGACTCCCGTTTACCCCTGGACTTATTCCGAAGCGGCGAGAAGAGTTAGCGGAACAGCTCGGACGCATGGTTGTTGAGCATTTATTAACAGCGGACGGCTTGCGCCGAAAGTTAAACGATGAAACGTTTATTCGCGATATGACGAACTACGTGCAAGAAGAAGTAGAAAAATGGCTTCAATCCGACGAAACGGTTGCGTTTTGGTTAGAGCGGATGGGTATAAAGCATCCGCAACAAATGGTTGAAACGTGGATCGAAACAAAATATAACATGATGATGATGCAACGTGGTGAACTTCCGCTCCATGCAGCGATTCCGAGCGAGCTATTGCAAAAAATAGATGACGCCATTCCTGCCATTGTCGATCGTTTATTGCTCCGCTTGCGCGCATATGTAGAGAGCGAGCAAGGGGAACGGCAGATAGAGCATATGATTCATGAATTTTTACAAAGCCGTGGTATGTTTGGCAATATGATTCAAATGTTTCTTGGCAACGTTAGTTTAGCGGATAAAATTCGTCCAGAAGTCGTGAAGTTTTTGCAAAGTGATGGGGCAAAACAATTGCTTGTGCAATTATTTACAAACGAATGGGAAAAAGTAAAAGCGATGCACGTCCATGACGTTGAACAGTTTGTCGGTCGTGAAACTGTTGTCGGATGGTTGAAGCGATTGACGTCGGCGATTGTGCAAGAGCCGTTGCAACAGCCGCTCGGTCCGCTTGTTGCCCCGTATGTGCGCTCTTCTTTGCCGCAGTTTGTACGCTTTTTTTTACAGTTTGCATCTGAGCGATTGGAACAATGGATGGAGCGGTTGCACTTGCAAGAAATTGTGCGAGAAGAAGTAGCTTCGTTCTCTGTTGAACGGCTAGAAGAGATGATTTTAACGATTTCGCGCCGCGAGTTTAAAATGATTACGTATTTAGGTGCTTTGTTAGGCGGAATCATCGGGCTCGTCCAAGGATGTGTTGCATTTTTCGTTCAATTGTAGACATACGGCGGCCGCTTCGCTCATATCGTAAAAAGAAAGGGAAAAGGAGAGGAGCGTGTCGCATGAACGTCCTTCAAGCTATTCATGAACTTTCGACAGCCATCCGTATGAGCGAACCATTTATGGAACTTCGTCGCGCATATGAGCAAGTGCAACGTGACGAAACAGCACATCAATTATTTGCGCGATTTCGCACGCTACAAAAACAGTTGCAACAAAAGCAAATGAATGGATTACCTGTGAGCGATGCGGACGTAGAGATGTTACAACAACATTTGCACGTCATTGAAATGAACGAAAACATCGCGCGTTTAATTCGTGCAGAAGAGCGGTTAAACGAGTTGTTTGCACAGGCGATGGCTGCGATGATTCAGCCGATTGAACAGCTATATGATGGGCACTCATGAAAAATGAGTGTTCTTTTTTTTATACCCTTGTCATACGTATGAATGAAGACACGACATCAAGGGGGGACGATCATGTATAAATTACTTGCGTTAAACATTGACGGCACGTTATTAAAAACAAATGGAAAGCTAGAGAAGAAAACGAAAGAAGCAATCGAATTTGTAAAGAAAAAAGATGTATATATTACATTGATGACATCAAGAAACTTTTTGTCCGCTAAAAAAGTAGCGAAAGCGCTCAAATTAGATTCGTATTTAGTGACGTTTCAAGGTGCGCTCATCGCAAAGTCGCTAGACGAAAAGCTGCATGAGTCAGTCATTCCAGCACAAAAAACGTTTGATATTGTGCATGTGCTTGAACATTTTAACTGCAATGTACGCTTACTTCATGAGCGGTATTCGATCGGAAATCGAAAAAAAATAAAAAACAATATGGTTGCGAAAACGATTTTAGGAGATCCGTTTTTTTATCCAGCTCAATTTGTTGATTCGTTAAGTGATGTGTTGCGAGACGATCCAATTGATGTGATGAAAATTGACGTATTTTATTCGGATGAAGAGGAACGTGATGACATTGTCGAAACGATTGAACAGGCGTTTCCAGAGCTTGCGATCACGATAAGTGAAGGGAAAATTGAACTGTTCCAAAAAGGTGTATCAAAACAAAACGGACTCATTCGCCTCGGAAACGAACTCGGTATTTCATTGAAAGAAATGGTCGTCATCGGGGATCAAATTGATGATATGCCAGCTATCGAAGCGGCTGGACTTGGCGTCGCGATGGGGAATGCGCCGAACGAGGTGAAAGCTGTGGCGGATTGGGTGACACGTTCAAATGAACAGCTTGGTGTTGCATATATGATTAAAGAACATTTTCGTAAACAACATCGTCCGCAATTTTTACGGCAAATTCGCACGATAGAGAAAAAATAATTTCCGTTTCTTGACGAGCTTTTCGCTTCTTCTGTACACTTAAATGAGCTTAATACTTTGAAGCGAAAGGTGATTTCATTGCGTATTGACATTTGTGGACTCGATCCGGTTGAACGTTTTCAACGTTCACTTGAGGTCATTACCGGTTTATTTTTTGAAGAGCGAACAGTTTCATTTATGCCGACGGGAGAAGCTAACGTGCGAGTGACGATTGTCGTACGACATGAGGAGCAACTTGTCGTTACAGGAACGTTGCATGATGAACATGATCGCACGTGCTCCGCCCGTTATGAGCGAGCGTGGAAGACGACAGAAGAAAAAGGACGCATGAAGCAAGTGAAGCATGCGGTTTCGTATATATATTTAACATTACTGCAGCAGTATACAGGTTTTGTGCAGCAATGGGGCATTTTAACGGGCGTTCGTCCGGTAAAGTTGCTGCACCAAACATTGCGGTCTGGTGTAACAAAAGAGGAAGCGCACCGTCAACTGCGCGAAGATTATTTAGTGACGGATGAAAAAATTCAGCTTATGCAACAAATTGTTGACCGTCAGTTGACGGTCGTCCCTGATCTTTATGACTTATCAAAAGAAGTGAGCATTTATATCGGCATTCCGTTTTGTCCGACGAAATGTGCATATTGTACGTTTCCGGCATATGCTATTCAAGGAAAGCAAGGATCAGTCGATGCATTTTTAATTGGATTGCATTATGAAATGGAGCAAATTGGGCGATTTTTACGAGAGCGCAACATTCCGATTACGACAATTTATTACGGTGGCGGAACACCGACAAGCATTACTGCAGAAGAAATGGATGCGTTATATGCCCATATGTATCGCGTTTTTCCAAACGTTGAGCGGGTGCGTGAAATTACAGTTGAAGCAGGAAGACCAGATACGATTACGCCAGAAAAGCTTGCGGTGTTGAAAAAATGGAACATCGACCGCATTAGCATTAATCCACAATCATATATTCAAGAAACGTTGCGAGCGATTGGTCGCCACCATACTGTTGATGAGACAATCGAAAAATTTCATCTTGCGCGTGCAGCAGGCATGAACAATATCAATATGGATTTAATTATCGGGTTGCCGGGGGAAGGTGTTGAACAGTTTTGTTATACGCTTGAGCAAACGGAAAAGCTTATGCCGGAGTCGTTGACGGTGCATACGTTGTCATTCAAGCGCGCTTCAGAAATGACGAAAAATAAAGAGAAGTATAAAGTAGCTGATCGCGATGAAATTAGTGAAATGATGAAGCGAGCAGAGCAGTGGACGAAAGAAAAAGGATATGTGCCGTATTATTTATATCGTCAAAAAAATATTCTCGGCAATTTAGAAAACGTCGGTTATGCTTTGCCAGGCCAAGAAAGCATTTATAACATTATGATCATGGAAGAACAGCAGTCCATTATTGGACTGGGATGCGGTGCATCAAGCAAGTTCGTGCATCCTGAAACAAAAGCCATTACCCATTTTGCCAATCCGAAAGAACCGAAGGCGTACAATGAAAATTATGAACACTACACAAAAGAAAAATTAAACATGATGGAACAATTTATTTTAGCCCCGAGATGATCGGGGCTTTATCGATGGAATAAAATGAGTTTGCCGCTCGATGTTGTGCAGCGATGCGTTTTATGTTCAAGCTGTTTTTCTTTTAATTTTTGTTCCCCTATTCGCTTTGCCTCCTCATCGTTTGCCGCAGTAAATGTTTCATCGAGCAATTTTTCACCCGTTTTTTCAAACACAGTAAGCGTGTATACGTTCATCTTCCCAACCCCTTTCTTTCGCATATATTCGCTCCTTCACAACTATTTCCTTCTTTTATGCGTCTATTTTTTCGCTTATTTGCATATGTGTAAAGTAAGACAAGCTTAAAGGAGGATGTTTATGCTTATAACGTTGCTTATTGTCGGTATTGTGATGAGCGGATATATGGCGATTCGCGCGGCTAGGGAAGAACGGAAAATAGATGAGACGTTGCTTGAGAAAGAAGGGGAAGTGTATATGGAACGTATTCGTCAAGCGCGCGCACAGCGACAGAAGGCCTTGGAATAACAAGGTCTTTTCTTTTTTAAAAAATTCTCAAAAATTTTTCTTCATTTTTTTATGTTTCATGTTAGGATATATATTATTACATGATACGAGGGGGAGAAAAGTGTGAAGCGAACGTACAACTTTAATGCTGGGCCTTCCGCGTTGCCGCTTGCTGTGTTAGAACGAGCGCAAAAGGAATTGCTCAACTTTCAACAAACGGGCATGTCTGTCATGGAGTTAAGCCATCGAAGCAAAGAATATGATGCTGTGCATGAACGTGCGGAGATGTTGTTGCGTAAGTTAATGAATATCCCAAACACGCACGATGTCCTCTTTTTACAAGGAGGGGCAAGTTTGCAATTTTCGATGGTGCCGATGAACTTGCTAAAAGAAGGGGAAGTTGGCAACTATGTACTGACGGACTCATGGTCGGATAAAGCGATGAAAGAGGCAGAAAAAGTAGGGGCAACGCACGTCGCAGCTTCGTCGAAAAAGGAGAAATATACATATATTCCGACGAATATCGAATTATCCGAACGCCCTGCTTATTTGCATATTACGTCAAACAACACGATTGCAGGAACACAATGGCGTGAATTTCCAAACGTTTCTGTCGACTTGATCGCAGATATGTCGAGCGATATTTTAAGCCGTGACATTGACGTGAGCCGTTTTGCGCTCATTTATGCAGGGGCGCAAAAAAATTTAGGGCCTTCAGGTGTGACGGTCGTCATCATTCGGAAAGATTTGTTGCAAAAAGGGGACGATCGTTTACCGACTATGTTGAATTATCGCACGTATAGCGAAAGCCGTTCATTGTACAATACGCCGCCAACGTTTGCGATTTATATGTTATCGCTCGTACTTGAGTGGGTAGAGGAACAAGGTGGCGTCCAAGCGCTCGAAAAGAAAAATGCAGAAAAAGCGGCGATGTTGTATCGCTGTATTGATGAAAGCGACGGTTTTTACAAAGGCCATGCTGAAAAAGAAAGCCGCTCGCATATGAATGTCACATTTACGTTGCCGACGGAACATCTCACTAAAGCATTTTTAGCGCAGGCAAAAGAAAGCGGGTTTATTGGATTAGCTGGCCATCGTTCAGTCGGAGGGTGCCGCGCGTCAATTTATAACGCTGTTGATATAGAAGCGTGTGAGGCGCTAGTGCAGTTTATGGAAACGTTCCGAAAAAATATTTTTTGAAAATTTTTATTTTACCTTGGCACTTTAAAGTGCTATAATATTGTTAAACTTGCTTACAAGCTGAGAAGAGAAAAGAATGAGATGAGGAGAGATGAGAAATGAATACGAGAACGTTAGTGTTGTTATCGCTTTTTGTTGGGATCGGTGCTGTGCTTCACACGGTCATTCCGGGCTTTTTCTTCGGAATGAAGCCGGATATGATGTTGACGATGATGTTTTTAGGCATCATGCTTTTTCCGAACAAAACGGCTGTTAGTTTACTAGCTATCGCCACAGGGATCATTTCTGGAGTAACGACAAGTTTTCCGGGTGGATTTATTCCGAACGTCGTTGATAAAGTGGTGACGGCTGCGCTCTTTTTTGGATTGTTTATGCTGTTTAAGGCAAAAGCGACGCCAGTGAAAGCGGCATTGCTTACTGCTGTCGGCACATTCATTTCTGGGGCGACGTTTTTAGCTGTCGCATTAGCCATCGTTGGCTTACCAGGGGGAGCGACGTTTGGCGGTCTATTCGTTGCTGTCGTCATTCCAACGGCGTTTGTCAATACGATTGCGATGATCGTCATTTATCCGATCGTTCAGTCGCTTATGAGACGAACATATACCGTTCCACAACAATAATAAAAAGAACCCGATCGTTTCTGGTCGGGTTTTCCTTATATCATTCTTACTGCATACGAACGAGTAAAAGAGTGAGGGCGATAAAAAAAAGGGCGAGGGTCCCGAATACGCTTATGCGTTGCTTTAATACTTTTTTCGGGGGATACATGCGCGCTTTATTTAATATAGAAAACGTAGCAATCGTGAAATACAAAAAGATGAGACCAATTGTCGCCGTCGCGATGACCATGCTCGTTCCTCCTAGTTCAAAAAGTGTATATTAAAATTTATTAAAAAATTCTAATATTTAATACTTTATTATTTATTGTTTTACTGGCATAATAAAAGATAAAACAAAGGAAATACGAAAAAGTGGGTGGAGAGATGAAAAGCACGGAACGACATTATTCTGTCAAAGAGGCGATGTTATTTAGTCAAAGGGTTGCCCAATTAAGCAAAGCGCTATGGAAGTCAATTGAAAAAGATTGGCAACAATGGATCAAACCGTTTGATTTAAACATTAACGAGCATCATATTTTATGGATTGCATACCATTTAAAAGGAGCATCTATTTCCGAAATTGCGAAGTTTGGTGTTATGCACGTATCGACCGCATTTAACTTTTCGAAAAAATTAGAGGAGCGGGGATTGTTGTCGTTTTCGAAAAAAGAAGACGATAAACGAAATACGTACATCGAGTTGACGGAAAAAGGGGAAGACATTTTATTGAAATTAATGGAGTCGTATGATCCGAAACGGACGTCTGTACTTCAAGGCATTCAGCCGTTGTATGAATTGTACGGTAAATTTCCAGAAATGTTAGAAATGATGTGTATGATCCGAAATGTGTACGGGGACGATTTTATGGAAATTTTTGAGCGTTCTTTTCAAAATATTGAACAAGAGTTCGTGGAAGAGAACGGGAAGTTGAAAAAGAAAGATGAGCCAAAAGAAGAAGTCGCTTCATTTGTTGAACGTATGTAATAACTGTTGAAACTCGTTCATGAGTGGAACGAATAGTTGTTGTTTTTGTAACGCATCAATCGTCTCAGCTAGCGGAAGGTTCGGATGAAGCGCACTCGCAAATTCAGTAAAGAGCGAGGTGAAAATCACGAATCCTTCCTCTTTTTGTTGTTTATATTGTTCAGTTAATTGTTCGCACAGTCGCAGCGTGTCTTCGACTTCTTTTTTCGTTAAGCCATAGCGGATGACGAGCGCATAAAACGGCTTTGTTTCTGGTGAGATCATGTCTAACATGAGCGAACAATAGTATTCTAATTTTTCAATGCGCTGTTCAATGCTCATCTTTCGAAACTCCTTTTCTCTACTTGTGTGTATTATTTTACAGGATTTGTTGCATAAATGAAATGCTATTATTGATTTATCGAAAAAATCGTTGTAAATTAGGGGAGTAAATACATAAAACAGGAGGGGAATCGTTTGGCTCTTTATTTTATACCCCTTGCGACCATTGTACTGCTCATCGTTAATCAGCTAACGAATTCACTTTGTATTCAAAAAGAAATTCCTGAAGAAAAACAGCCGAAAGTATTTCGAACGATTAACGTCCTTATTACCATTTTACTCATTTCTTCCTACATCGAAGTGTTGTTTACGTGAAAAAGCTGACAGCGTTCCTGTCAGCTTTCCTTTCGATTAGTATAACCAAGCTGCACCAACGATAATTAATAAAATAAACAACACAACGATTAACGCAAATCCGTTTGCATATCCTACTCCTGCACCCATAGACGACACCTCCTTTCGTATATGAAGGCGTTGCGACGCTTTGACAATGTATTGTATGTAAAAAGAAGCGAAAATGTATGGGCGCACTCGCGGTTTATTTTAGCTTTCGGAAAAAATATGGTATAGTATGTTTTGTGTACATTTATAGATAGGAGTTGTGGGAAATGAAAAAATGGACAGTTGCCATGTCGGCAGCAGCGATGCTTGCGCTTTCGGCTTGTAATAACGGATCAGAAGTTGTTGTCGAAACGAAGGCAGGCAACATTACAAAAGAAGAGCTATACAACGAGATGAAAGAACGTTTCGGGAAAGATGTGTTACGCGATCTCGTTCATGAAAAAGTGTTAAGTAAAAAATTTAAAGTGACGGACGAAGAATTGAATAAGGAAATTGAAAATTTAAAAGAAATGTACGGTATGCAATATGATTTAGCGGTGCAGCAAAACGGCGAAGAAGCCATTCGCAACATGGTAAAACTCGATTTATTACGCCAAAAAGCAGCGATGGAAGACATGAAAGTAACGGATGAAGAATTGAAAAAATATTATGATGAATATAAGCCGAAAGTGAAAGCAAGTCATATTTTAGTTGACGATGAAAAAACAGCAAAAGAAATTAAAGCAAAATTAGAAAAAGGTGAAGATTTCGCGAAATTAGCAAAAGAATATTCAAAAGATACCGGCTCTGCTCAAAACGGTGGCGATTTAGGTTGGTTTGGACCTGGCAAGATGGTCGAGGAGTTTGAAAAAGCAGCATATGCTTTAAATAAAGGGGAAATTAGCGAACCGGTAAAAACGCAATTCGGTTACCATATCATTAAAGTGACAGATAAAGAAGAGAAAAAATCGTTCGATGAAATGAAAGAGCAAATTGAATATGAAGTGAAAAAAAGCAAGCTCGATGCATCGAAAGTACAATCGAAGCTCGATCAGCTTATGAAAGATGCCAATGTAGAGATTAAAGACAAGTCGTTAAAAGATGCATTAAAGAGCGAATAAGTCGGTTTGAAAAAGAAGGTGCCCTTTTTAGGACACCTTCTTTCTATAGAGCTTGCTTAATTTGTGCGGCGATGTCTTGAAGTTGATCGAACGTATAGTAGCTTTGATGTGACCGCCATACTGCCCCGAAGCCATCTCCCTTTCCGTAGCGTGGGATGATGTGCATATGATAATGGAAGACCGTTTGCCCAGCGATTTCTCCATTGTTGCTTAAAATATTAATGCCTTCTGGAGAAAATTGTTCGCGAATCGCATTGGCGATTGTAGGGACGACTTCAAAGACACGCTGGGCAAGTTCAGGTGTTAATTCATAAATGTTTTCTTTATGTACTTTCGGTACGACAAGCGTATGCCCTTTTGTCACTTGACTAATGTCTAAAAAAGCGATGACGTGATCATTTTCAAATACTTTTGCACAAGGAATATCACCGTTTATAATTTTACAAAAAATACAGTCGCTCATGTTTACGCCACCTTTCTTTCCATTTTGTCTTCATTTTACCACAATGATGGCTATTGGAGAAACGGAAAGAGCAGGATGCGCATCGCATCCTGCCCACTGAAGAGGGAACTTCATGATTACGTGTCTTTTGGGAACACCTCATTTACGAGTAGAATCAGTTACGCGTTTGTGAGTACGATGTTGTTCAAGATGACCATCCCCTTTTTAAGGGAGTGTTTTCGTTGTTACAGGCTAGCTTATTATGCGGCCCGTAGACACCTCATTTCATCATGTTCTTGAACTTGCTTTGTTGCTCACTGCGACTTGCTACTTGTTTGTCCCTCTTCGCTACTTATCATAACCCGTTTTTCTTTTCATTATTCATTTGTTAAAATAAAAAATAATTACATAAGAAAGGAAAACGACGATGGCGTTATTACAAGTTCAACATATAGTCGGGGGCTATACGAAACAAAACGTTTTAGACGACGTATCGTTTACTGTCCATCAAGGAGAAGTTGTCGCCTTAATCGGGTTAAACGGGGCAGGAAAAAGCACGACGATTAAACATATCATCGGCTTGATGCAACCACGAAAAGGGTCGATTACGATGAATGGAATAACTTTTCACGATGATCCGAAACAGTATCGTGCCCAATTTACGTACATTCCCGAAATGCCTGTTTTATATGAAGAATTAACGCTTGAAGAGCATTTGCGCCTCACTGCCATGGCGTATGGCATCTCAAATGAGCAATACGATCAGCGAGTGCCGCAGTTGCTACAGATGTTTCGACTTGAGAAAAAATTAAGGGCGTTTCCTGCGTTTTTCTCTAAAGGGATGAAACAGAAAGTCATGATTATGTGCGCCTTTTTAATAGACGCTCCACTCTATATTATTGATGAGCCATTTGTCGGGTTAGATCCGCTCGCCATTCAAGCGTTACTACAGCTTATTGATGAACGGAAAAAACAAGGGGCAGGCATTTTGATGTCGACGCACATTTTAGCGACGGCAGAGCGATATTGTGACTCATTCGTTATTTTGCATAACGGTCAAGTGAAAGCGTGCGGCTCATTGCCGATGCTTCAAGAACAGCTTCATATGCCTCATGCGACGCTCGACGAAATATATATCGAATTAACAAAGGAAGAGACGAACGATGATTGATGGAAAACAGTTGTGGAAAGAGCGGCTTATTGCCTATGTAGCACAAGTGAGACGATATGGTCGGTATATGTTTAATGATCATTTGCTTATCGTGTTGTTCATCGCCGTTGGAGCGGGGGCGTACGTGTATAAGCAATGGACCGATTCGTTGCAACAGTTTCCATACGCCATAGTCGCATCGATCATTTTCGCCTTTGTATTAACGTCAAGCGGGGTGCGGACGCTGCTGAAAGAAGCGGATACCGTTTTTCTTCTTCCGGTTGAAAGAAATATGCGCCCGTATTTTTTTCGCGCCGGCGTGTATAGTTTTGTCGTGCATATGTCCATATGTATGATGATCGCGATCGCTCTTTTTCCGCTCCATCGTACATTTTCTAGTCAATCTTTCGTTTTGCTATGTGTCGTGCTTTTTCCGCTAAAAGGATGGAATATGCTCGTTCAATGGAAAGAAGATGCTTTCTCACAGCGGTCATTATTTCATCGTTGTATTCGCTTTTTGTTGAATGTCATGGCGATGTATTTTTTTCTTGTCGGCGCTTACGCTTTTGTCGTCACAATGGCAGTTATAATGATGATCGTTGCACGATACATAACAAGAAGTGTCAAAAACATCCCATTAAAGTGGGACGTGTTGCTCGAAGATGAAACTAGACGGATGCAGTCATTTTATCGTGTCGTTCATTTATTTGTTGACGTTCCACATTTGCGTAAAACGGTAAAAAAGCGCTATTGGCTATCTCCGCTGTTACGTATCGTTGATCGGGCGACGAAGCAAGCGTACACATATTTACATGTGCGGACGTTTGTGCGAAGCGGGGAATATTTAGGGATTGTTACCCGATTAACAGCGATTGGCGCTATATTTATTTACACGATACCGACAGGATATGTATTTTTTTCATTGTTGTTCACTTATGCGACGGCGCTACAGCTATTGCCGCTTTTTTCTCATCATCGCAGCCATCCGATGCTTGCTTTATACCCGTTAACTATGACGAAGCGACGTCAATCTGTGTTGGGTATATGGCTTATTGTATTCGGCATGCAAACGGCTCTATTTACAATGTTGTCTACGTTCATCGTATCACTTTCGGCAGGAACGGCTGTACTTATAGCAGAAGGGTTGCTTTGCACCCTGCTCATTATGTATGTAAAGAAAAAATGGAAAGAAGCGGAATGAACACCGCTTCTTTTTTTTATTTCATATATTCTATCGCGGCTAACCCAAGCGTTTTTGCGGCAATAAGCATGGCGCGCTCATCAAAATCAAATTTTGGATGATGGTGTGGATAAGCGTTCGTCGTCGTTTCTGCTTTTGCACCTGTAAAGAAAAACGTTCCTTTGACATGTTGTAAATAATAGGCGAAATCTTCCCCACCCATATGGGGAGCGATTTCTACAACGTGAGTGACGTCTTCTACTTCACGGGCAATGGAGACGAGAAAAGCCGTTTCTTTTTCATGATTTACGACAGGTGGATAACCGCGCGTATAACTATATTTATATGTACAATGGTTGGCGATACACGTTCCTTTGACAATTTGTTCAATTTCTCGTTCAATATCGTTTCGCACTTGTTCAGAAAACGTACGTACTGTTCCGACTAACGTTGCCCGATCAGCAATGACGTTGAATGCGTTGTCAGATATGAATGATCCGATTGAAACGACAGCAGGTTCGAGTGGATTGACGCGCCGGCTAACGATTTGTTGCAAGTGTAGCACAAGTTGCGCTGCTGTAACGATCGCATCTTTTGTTTTATGAGGCTCCGCTCCATGCCCACCCGAACCTTTGACGACGATTTGAAAGCGGTCTGCGGCTGCCATGATCGGTCCGGTACGATATTGAATGACACCTGTCGGCTCTGTTGCCCATAGGTGGGTGCCAAAAATCGCGTCGACCCCTTCTAAACATCCGGCTTCAATCATCGCTTTTGCGCCACCCGGTGCGTATTCTTCTGCATGTTGATGAATGCAAACGATCGTTCCGCTCCAATGGTCACGCAGTTCATGAAGCGCTTTGGCAAGAACGAGTAGTGTCGCCGTATGTCCGTCATGACCGCATGCGTGCATGACACCTGGGACGGTTGATCGATACGGAACATCTTTTTCATCTTGAATCGGGAGAGCGTCAAAATCAGCCCGAAGCGCCACCGTTTTTCCACCTTTTTTCCCCGCGATCGTCGCAACTACTCCGTTCCCCCCGACGTTCGTTCGCACAGGAATGCCGAGCTGTTTATAGTAGTCGGCGATGTACGCTGCCGTTTTATACTCTTGAAACGATAGCTCGGGGTGTTGATGCAAATGACGACGAATGGCCACCATGTCGTTATAATATTCGTGAAGCTTAGCAAACAGTAACGTTTTCATGCGTCCCGCTCCTTCTGTTTTTTACCATTATACCATCGTTGACAAACAGACGAAAACGGGGTAATATACCCATATACGTATTTAGGAGGAGAAAATATGAGCACATGGGTCAATGTTTTCCTTATTCTTGTACTCATTTATTTTGTCGCGACAAAAATGTTGCCGACAAAAGGTGTGGAGCATATTACGCCGGATGAATTAAAAGAGAAGTTAAAACAAGCGAAAGACCGCCAGTTTATTGATGTACGTACGCCGGCGGAGTATCGCGCACGCAACATTCGTCAATTTAAAAATATTCCGCTTCATGATTTATCCAAAAGATTGGATGAATTAGACCGTGACAAAGAAACGATCGTCATTTGTCAAAGCGGTATGCGCAGCAATCAAGCGGCAAAAATATTAGTGAAAAACGGATTTAAGCGCGTTGTGAACGTTCGCGGCGGGATGAACGCTTGGAATGGATGAAGGCTGATGGTGCATCAGCCTTCTTTTACGACCGTATATGTCGTCACATAAGATGGACGAGGGAAAATAGAGCGTTGTTGATCGATGCCTTCTTCAGTCCCGCGTTTTTGATGAGCTTTTTCGTATGCTTTTGATTGTTGCCAACGACGAAAGGCGCTTTCGCTTTCCCATATCGTCATAATGACGTACGTATCGCTTTTTAACGGACGTAAGACGCGAATGGCGACAAAGCCAGGTTCTTTTTCAATTAAACGCGCCCGCTGATTGAAGCGATGTTCAAATAGCGGTCTTCCTTCATCGGTAACAGGAATGTTATTACAAACGATAAACTCCCCTTCGAGCAATCCAACAGCATCTAGCACTTCATATGGACGCGGCTCATGAAATACAGATTTCCCTTCTGTTTCATGAATGAGCATGCCATTGTCCTCATTACATGCGAGCAACATGCGCTCATTTGGATGCTGATCGCGTAACTGTTGTAAGTAGTCGATTGTTCCATTTGTCATAAATACGTACATCCACCCATCACCTCTTTCTATTTATTATTCATATTTTACCACTTTCTTTTCTTCTTGGCGATTTCATGAACGTTGCGTATTATTACTACCCAGACGGTGAAAAAATCGGTATAGTTGTGTTAGTGGAAACAAATGAACAGTTTCGTTACACTATAATATAAGCGATTACATATGTAGAGAGGATGGACATAATGATTAAAAACGATACATTTTTACGCGCTTGTCGCGGAGAAGCAACGGAATACGTCCCAGTTTGGTATATGAGACAAGCCGGACGTTCGCAGCCAGAATATCGGGCTTTAAAAGAAAAATATTCCCTTTTTGAAATTACTCATCAACCAGAGCTATGTGCGTACGTGACGCGTTTGCCTGTCGAACAATATAACGTCGATGCGGCGATTCTTTACAAGGATATTATGTCACCGCTTCCAGCAATCGGGGTTGACGTGGATATTAAAGCGGGAATTGGACCGGTCATTAGCAACCCGATTCGTTCACTTGCGGATGTGGAGCGCCTCGGTGAAATCGACCCAGAAAGTGATGTACCGTACGTGCTTGAAACGATTCGTCTATTAACGAAAGAGCAATTGACCGTTCCGCTGATCGGTTTTGCTGGTGCGCCGTTTACATTAGCAAGCTACATGATTGAAGGCGGCCCTTCGAAAAACTATAATAAAACGAAAGCGTTTATGTACGCTGAACCGAAAGCATGGTTTGCGCTTATGGACAAGCTAGCGGATATGACGATTCGTTACGTCAAAGCACAAATTCGCGCTGGGGCAAGTGCGATTCAAATTTTTGACTCATGGGTTGGAGCGGTAAACGTTGCTGATTATCGACAATTTATTAAACCAACGATGGAGCGCATTTTTACAGCGCTTCGCGATGAAAACGTGCCGCTCATTATGTTCGGTGTCGGTGCAAGCCATTTAGCGAAAGAATGGCATGACTTGCCGCTTGACGTCGTGGGTTTAGATTGGCGTTTATCAATTCGTGAAGCGAAAGACATGGGACTAACGAAAGCGCTGCAAGGCAACTTAGATCCAGCTGTATTGCTTGCGCCATGGGAAGTTATTGAAGCGCGTGTGAAGCAAATTTTAGATGAAGGAATGGCGCATGAAGGTGGGTACGTATTCAATTTAGGGCATGGTATTTTCCCGCAAATTCAGCCAGAGACGTTGAAACGGCTCACAGCGTTTATCCATGAATATTCAGCAAAAAGAAAAGGATGAATGAACGATGTCAAAAAAAGTCATGGGACTGCTTGTGATGGCGTATGGTACGCCATACAAAGAGGAAGATTTAGAGCGATATTATACGCACATTCGACACGGTCGTAAGCCGTCAGAAGAAATGTTGGCCGATCTTCGTGAACGCTATGAAGCGATTGGCGGGATCTCCCCGCTTGCGGCCATTACGAAACAACAGGCGGAAAAGCTTGCTGAACGGCTGAATGAAGTGCAACATGACGTTGAATTTCGCGTATACTTAGGGTTGAAGCATATTGAACCGTTCGTTGAAGATGCCGTTCGGCAAATGTATGAAGACGGCATTACAGAAGCAGTTTCGATCGTATTAGCCCCACATTTTTCGACGTTTAGCGTCAAATCGTACAACGGACGAGCGAAAGAAGAAGCGGCGCGTTTAGGTGGACCGACATTGACGTGTGTGGAAAGTTGGTATACTGAGCCAAAATTTATTCAATATTGGGCAGATCGAGTGAAAGAAACGTATGCAGCGATGTCTGAGCAAGAGCGCAACAAAGCGGTGTTAATCGTGTCAGCGCATAGCTTGCCTGAAAGAATTATTGCTATGGGAGATCCGTATCCGAAACAGCTACAAGAAACAGCGGATTTGATTGCGAAAGAAGCAGGCGTTTCTGAATATGTAATCGGATGGCAAAGTGCAGGGAATACGCCAGAGCCGTGGTTAGGCCCTGATGTGCAAGATTTAACGCGACAATTGTACGAAGAAAAGAAATACGAGGCGTTTGTATATGTTCCAGCTGGATTTGTCGCGGATCATTTAGAAGTGTTATACGATAACGACATTGAATGTAAGCAAGTAACGGATGAACTTGGCGTCAGCTACTATCGTCCACCGATGCCGAATGCGCATCCGCAGTTTATTGACGCCCTTGCAACAGTTGTTTTAAACCATTTACGTAAAGAAGGCGATTCGCTATGAAAAAGAAAGTCGTCATTATTGGCGGTGGAATAACGGGATTGACGGCTGCGTATTACTTGCAAAAAGAAGCGCGAGAAAACAAGTTGCCGATTTCGTGTGAATTAATCGAAGCGAGCCATCGACTTGGCGGGAAAGTACAAACGGTTTATCGCGATGGATTTATTATTGAACGCGGTCCAGACTCTTTTTTAGCACGAAAAATGAGCGCTTCACGTCTTATTCACGAAGTCGGGCTTGAAAAAGAGCTTGTGCATAACACGGCCGGGCAATCGTACATTCTCGTGAATCGAACGCTACATCCGATTCCGGGCGGGGCGGTGATGGGTATCCCGACAAAACTTGCCCCATTTGTTGTGACGCGTCTTTTTTCTCCATTTGGCAAACTGCGTGCAGCTGCTGACTTTGTGTTGCCGCCGTTAAAAACGGAAGGAGACGTGTCGCTCGGTCAGTTTTTCCGCCGTCGTCTTGGCAATGAAGTCGTTGATCGGCTAATTGAGCCTTTATTGTCGGGAATTTACGCTGGTGATATTGACAACCTTAGTTTAATGGCAACATTCCCACAATATTTCCATTTAGAACAAAAACACGGCAGCCTCGTATTAGGGATGAAACGATCGATGCCAAAGCAAAAAACGAAGCAAAAGAGTGACAAAGGCATTTTCCAAACGTTAAAAACAGGGTTGTCATCGCTCGTTGATGCGATTGAGCAAAAGCTCGAAAAAGGAACAGTGCATAAAGGGATACGTGTCGAGCGGATTGAAAAGATAGATGACCGATACGTGTTAACGTTAAGCAACGGAGAGAAAAAAGAAGCGGATAGCGTCATCGTTGCAGTTCCGCATCAATCGTTGACATCCCTTTTTCCAAATGAAACGATGTTTTCTTCTTTTGAAACGATGCCATCTACCTCTGTGGCAACGGTCGCATTAGCCTTTCCGAAAGAGGCGGTAGCAAAAGATATGAACGGAACGGGATTTGTCGTTTCGCGGGATAGCGACTATACGATTACTGCATGTACGTGGACGCATAAAAAATGGCCGCATACGACACCGGAAGGCTACGTGTTGTTGCGCTGTTATGTCGGGCGCCCTGGAGATGAAGCGATTGTCGATCAAACAGACGATGATATTGTCCAAGTAGTGATGGACGATTTAAATAAAGTGATGAACATAACGACGAAACCGATGTTTTCGATCGTGACGCGTTGGAAACAATCGATGCCGCAATATACTGTCGGTCATCGCGAACGTATCGAACGAGTGAAAAGTGATATGAAACAGTATTTTCCAGGTGTCTTTTTAGCCGGAAGTTCATATGAAGGTCTCGGTCTTCCAGATTGTATCGATCAAGGAGAAGAAGCAGTAAAAAAGGTGCTGCATTACTTTTCTTATACAAAGGAAAAGGTGTCTTCTTAAATAAGGCACCTTTTCTATTGCAAGTGCACGTGATGTATGTTATGATTTAAAACGAAATGACCAAAATGTTCATTTAGTCATGATAAAGGATGAACGCCTATGTCAGAAAAAAGAAAACAAATTATTGAAGCGGCAGCGAAGTCGTTTTCGCTGTTCGGTTATAAGGCGACGACGATGGATCAAGTAGCGAAAATGGCGAACGTTGGGAAAGGAACGATTTATACGTTTTTTAAAAGTAAAGAAGAGCTACTCGAAGAAATCGTTTCTTCGATCATTTTTGAAATTAAGCGTGAGGCAGATGCAGCGATTGATGATCGCTTATCTTTTAACGAAAACGTACAACGCGCTTTGCAGCGTATTTTTACGTTTCGCAAAGAGCATGAGCTGACGATAAAACTTTTACAAGAAGTTCGTGATATTGGCACGCCAGCTGTACGACACGTCATGAAGCGGCTTGATCGTGAAATGATCGCTTACGTTCGTAAAAAGATTGAAGAGGCGATGGAAAAAGGGGAAATTCGTTCGTGCGATGCGGAGTTAATAGCGTTTTTAATGTTTAAAATGTATATCGCGTTAAACGTCGATTGGGAAAAGGAGCACGAGCCGTTATCGCAACAAAAAATTGCCGAACTGTTTCATTTGTATTTGTTAAAAGGATTATCTCGGTGATGATCCTTCTCTTTTTTGTAAGAAATGACTAAATGAACAAATTGGTCAACATTTTAAAAAAGGGGGTTGAGCATATGCATACATTTCAATTGTTTGTGAAAGAAATAAAAGCGGTCACGTCCAATCGGAAAGTGCTTATTCCGATTATCGCTGTCTTGTTTATTCCGCTTTTATATAGCGGCATGTTTTTATGGGCGTTTTGGGATCCGTACGATCATTTAGATGATTTACCTGTCGCTGTTGTAAACAAAGACAAAGGAACAACGTTTGAAGGAGAAGAGCTTCATATTGGTGACGATCTTGTTGATAAGTTGAGAGAAAAGAAGCAGTTTGATTGGCATTTTGTCAGTGAACAAGAAGGGGAAAAAGGGTTAAAAGAACAACGGTATTATATGCTTATTGAAATTCCTGAACATTTTTCACAACATGCCACAACGTTACAAGACGATCATCCGAAAAAGCTGCAACTCATTTACAAACCGAATGAAGGATTTAACTTTTTATCTGCCCAAATTGGCGCGACAGCGGTTGAAAAAATTAAAACGGAAGTGGCAAAAACATTAACCGAAACGTACGCAGAAAACATGTTTGACAAAGTAAAAACGTTGGCAGATGGGCTAACGAAAGCGAGCGACGGAGCAGAAAAGTTGCATGATGGACTCGTTGATGCAAGCGAAGGAACGAATAAACTGTACGATGGCATGAAACAAGCGCAAGATGGTTCAAATGAATTGTATCGCCATTTAGCGACACTTGCGGAAAAATCAATCGCATTTACCGACGGATTGCATCAAGCAGCTGACGGTTCGATGCAAGTAGAAACAGGTGTTCAAACGCTTCATGATGGAATGAAGCGCATGGTTGATGGGCAAGGACAGCTAGTTGCTGGAGCGCAACAAGCAAAAGAAGGGACGGCAAAGCTTGCTTCTGGGGCCAATCGTGTGCTTGAAGGAGTGAAAGCACTTGATGAACGCATGCCGCAGCTGTTGCAAGGTTCGGAGCAATTAAGCGGGGGAGCAGAAAAGTTAGCGACATCTCTTTCCGAGTGGCAACAAGGAGCTACGCAAGTTCAAACAGGTGCTGCTCAAGTGGCAGGCGGGTTAGAGAAGTTAGCTGTCCAACTTGATGCCCTCATTGCGCAAACGTCAGATCCAGCGCAAAAAGCAGTATATGAGCAACTAAAACAAAACGTTGTGCAATTGTCGGTAGGAAGCAAGCAAGTGGAAAACGGAGTAGCACAGTTAAACGATGGCGCCAAGGCGTTGCAAGCAGGTGCAACTTCGTTAAGTAATGGAGCGAAGCAGTTGCATGAAGGGCATATCGCTCTTGAAAGTGGCGTGAATCAACTGCTTACGGGACAAAAACAGCTGGCCGATGGTGCGAATGCGCTTGCGAGCGGTCAAGAAAAGCTTGTTGTAAGTATGGCTACGTTACATGAAAAAATGAAAGAAGCGGAGCAAGGAACAGCGAAGCTCGCTCGTGGTGGCAAAGCGCTTGTTTCTGGATTGCGGGCTCTTGCTGACGGTGCTGATCAACTTCAAGACGGTGCGCATCGATTGGCTGATGGTTCGCAACGATTGGCCGGCGGGATGAATGAGTTAACAATCGGGACAGGAAAATTGCAAGATGGGATGAATCAATTAACAGACGGTTCAGAAGAACTAGCAAATAAATTAAAAGAAGGTGCAGAGAAAGCAAGCGATGTCAAGGCAAATGAAGATGTATACAACATGTTTGCTGAACCGGTGAAAGTAAAAAATGAAAAAATAAATAAAGTGCCAAACTACGGAACGGGATTTACTCCATATTTCTTATCATTAGGATTGTTTGTTGGGGCACTTTTACTTTCAATCGTCTTTCCACTTCGCGAGCCAGCCGGAGCACCGCGCTCGCCATTTAGTTGGTTTTTTGCAAAATTTGGCGTACTCATCGGAATCGGTATTTTACAAGCGCTTCTTGCTGATAGCGTATTGCTGTTTGTGCTCGATTTACAAGTGAAAAGCGTTCCTTTATTTATCATCTTTAGCATTGTTACAAGTATTTCCTTTTTATCTGTCATTCAATTTCTCGTTACAGTTTTTGGAGATCCTGGACGATTTATCGGGATTGTTGTATTAATTTTACAATTAACGACAAGCGCCGGAACGTTCCCGCTTGAGTTAATTCCGCATGCGCTCCAGCTATTTAACGCATGGTTGCCAATGACATATTCTGTTTTCGGATTTAAAGCGGTCATTTCAAGCGGTGACTTCTCATTTATGTGGGAAAACGTCGGTAAACTGCTTATGTTTATCGTCGTGATGATGGCTGGAACGATCACGTATTTTACGATTCAACATCGTCGTCAGTTCACAACGATTGTTGAACGAGCTTCTGAGGCGTAATATGCTTCAGAAGCTTTTTTTTTCAATGAAAAAATTTTTAAAAAATTAACTTGCATATACAAGAGAGTGTAAGTATAATATGAATATGAAAACGATTTCATTCGTTTCTTTTCGATTGAAATAAGGGGGGAATGGGAGGATGGCGACGATTGAAGATGTCGCCAAGCTAACAGGGCTTTCACGGACGACCATTTCGCGCGTCATAAACAATCACCCGTATGTGTCAGAAGAGAAACGAAAGCTCGTGCTTGAAGCGATGGAGCAGCTAGGATATGTGCCGAATTCTTCGGCGAGAAGTTTGCGGAATCAGAAAACGAGCATTTTAGCATTATTTATTCCGCGCATTACTAATCCTTTTTTCAGCGAACTTGTAGAAGCGACAGAAATAGCGGCAGCGGAACATGGCTATCAGCTCATTATTTGTCAAACCCGCTATTCGCCTGAAAAAGAATTGAACTATATGAATTTACTAAAAACAAAACAAGTCGATGGAGTCATCTTAGCTTCTATTCAAAATGAGTGGAAAAAGTTGAAGCCTTTTTTACAGTATGGGCCGATCGTCCTTTGCAACGAGTTTGACGATTGTGCAAACGTTCCAACCGTTCGGCTTGATCAAGTGTACGGGGGATACATAGCAACGAAACATTTGCTTGAACAAGGTCATACGAAAATTGCGTATTGTTCCGGTGGTTACCAAAGCAATGTAGCAAAATCGCGTGAGATTGGCTTTAAAAAAGCGTTAGCGGAATATAAGCTTACGTTTGATGAGCGATACGCTTTTCGCGATGCGTTTCACATTGCGGACGGAAAGCGTGTATTCCGACAAATGATGGCGCTTTCGGATCGTCCGACTGCTGTATTTACCGGAAGCGATGAAGTGGCGGCTGGCATTATATCGGAAGCGGTGAGGTGCGGATATCGCATCCCTGAACATTTAGCGGTCGTTGGCTTTGATAATCAAGCAATTACGGAACTAACGAATCCGACCATTACAACGGTGCATCAACCGGTGAAACAAATGGCACAAAAAGCGGTTGATGTGATGATAGAAAAAATTCAAACAAAAAAATATGACGTGCAAGAAATTTACGAATTTCCACTTCAACTGATTGTTCGCGCATCAACAGTTGGTAGCAAGCTTCACAAAAGTGAAGTTTGACATACATTTTATTTTAAAAATAAGGGGGATTTTTTCATGAAGAAAGCAACAAAATTTTCTTCTGCATTGTTAGCGCTTACGCTCGGCTTGACAGCTTGTTCTGGCGGTCAAGACACAGACAAGAAGGAAACAACGGATAAAAAAGATGAGGCAAAAAAATCTGAAGAAGTTGTAAAAATCGTGTATGCTCGCGGTAAAGATGCGACAAAAGCAACTGAAGAAATTGTCAAAGCGTTTGAAGCAAAATATCCGAACATTGACGTAGAGTTCCGCGAAATGCCTTCAGACACAGGGGCTCAGCACGATGCATACGTCACCATGTTAAACGCGAAATCTTCGGAAATTGACGTCATGGATTTGGACGTTATTTGGCCAGCAGAGTTTGCGCAAGCTGGATATGTTCTTCCGCTCGATCGTTTCATCGAAAAAGATGGCATTGATTTAAGTGCATACAACCAAGGTGCACTTGCAGCCGGAAATTTTGATGGAAAGCAATGGGCGATGCCAAAATTTATTGACACAGGACTATTATTTTATCGTAAAGACATCGTACCAGAAGATAAAGTGCCGAAAACTTGGGATGAGTTGTTAACAGCTGCTCGCGAATTTAAAGGACAAGGCGGCACACAATTCGGATACTTAATGCAAGCGAAACAATATGAAGGGTTAGTATGTAACGCGATCGAATTTATTGCGGCATACGGCGGAAAAATCGTCGATGAAAATAACAACGTAGTCGTTAACAGCCCTGAAACAATTAAGGGATTGAAAAAGCTTGTTGAAATTGCAACATCTGATGTTGTGCCAAGCAACATTACGACATTTACAGAGCCAGAGTCGCATACTGCGTTTATTGAAGGACAATCGCCATTTATTCGCAACTGGCCATACCAATACGCGTTGGCAAACGATCCAGAACAATCAAAAATTGTTGATAAAGTCGGCGTTGCGCCACTGCCAGCTGGAGATAAAGGTTCAGCAGCTGCATTAGGTGGATGGATGACAGCAATTAACGCATATTCGAAAAATAAAGAAGCGGCTTGGGAATTTGTAAAATTTATGACTGGTCCAGAAGGTCAAAAAATTTCTGCGATTTACGGCGGTTTAGCACCAACGCTTCCAGAACTATTTAAAGATGAAGAAGTGTTAAAAGCGAACCCATTCTTTGCAGAAGAAGGATTTGTTAACGGATTAAATGCAGCAGTACCGCGTCCGGTTGTACCAAACTATCCAGAAGTATCTGAAATTATTCAAATTAACGTATCTAAAGCCATTGCAGGACAAATGACAGTCGAAGAAGCGGTGGCAAACATGGAAAAAGAAATTAAAGCAGTTATGCAGTAGTTGCACGTTAGCCTTCAGCCTCGTATGAGCGCTGGAGGCTAAATCCTTTGCATAAAGGGGGAACAACGAGTGAAAAACGAAAAAAAGTCGGAGCGCCGTTTAGCGTATATTCTTGTCGCTCCATCTTTACTGCTCATTTTAGCTGTTGCGATTTGGCCGGTCATTCAGTCATTTTATTTCAGTTTATTTGACTATCGTCTGAACAACCCAGCAAAATCTTCTCTTCACTTTGATTACAGCTTAAACTTAGAGCGATATTTAGAAAGTTATCCGTTTTTAATGAGCGCATTAAAGCAAGAAACGGCCGAAGCAACGGGCGCGGAAAAAGAACAGTTGGCGTCGTTGCAAGAAAAATTGAAACAAGTCGATGAAGAAATTCGTGCGGATGAAGAAGTAGCAAAACGGTATGAACAAGTTGATGAGATTTTGAACAATTTTGAAGTGCCGAGTGAAGAGATCAAAATTGTTTCTATTGATGAAGAAGCGGCACAACATTTAACAAAAACGATTAGCGAAACGAAACAAACATTAAAGACATTAAACGAAAGCGGACAGTTAAAGCAGGGAGACAAATTAACAGGGCTTGCAAACGGGTTAAGTGGAGCAGTTATTGAACCGAACTTTGTCGGTTTAGCACATTACAAAAACTATTTAGGCGACTCGCGTTTATGGAAAGCGCTTTGGAATACAACTGTATTTACGGTCATTTCCGTTTCCATTGAATTAGTGCTCGGTCTAGCGATTGCGCTGTTGATTAATAAAGCGTTTTTCGGTCGCGGTCTTGTACGGGCAACGATTTTAATTCCTTGGGCGATTCCGACGGCTGTATCCGCATTAATGTGGAAGTTTTTATATGACGGACAAAACGGAATTGTTGCAAAATACTTTGCAGATATCGGCATTATCAATAATATGAGCGAGCTATTAACGACAGGGGCAGGAGCAATGTTTGCCGTCATCTTCTCTGACGTATGGAAAACGACACCATACATGGCATTATTGCTGCTAGCAGGTTTGCAGACGATTCCAAGCTCACTATATGAGGCAGCATCTATTGACGGGGCGACAAAGTGGCAACAGTTCGTCAAAATTACGTTACCTCTTTTAAAGTCAAGCATTCTCGTTGCGCTCTTGTTCCGTACGCTTGATGCGTTTCGTGTATTTGACTTAATTTTCGTTTTAACAGGTGGCGGACCAGCGAACTCGACAGAAACGATTTCGATTTTAGCGTATAAAGTTATGTTCTCGCAAACAAACTTCGGTGGCGGTTCAGCGTTAGCAGTGATCGTCTTCATTTGCGTTGCGATCATTTCGACGATTTACATTAAATTTTTAGGTGCTGACCTCATTTCTGATCGAAAATAGGAGGTGCAACGATGCAAAAGAAAGCCGGTCCATTGTTTTATTTGTTTTTATTTGTTTTCGTTTTTTTAGTGATGTTTCCATTTTTATGGATTTTATTAAGTTCGATTAAGCCGCTAAGCGAATTGTTTGGGGAAGAAGCGTTTAATTGGTTTACGAGCCATCCGACGTTAAAAAGTTACGTTTCTGTTTTTGTAAACTATCCATTTTTAAAGTATTTATGGAACAGTACCGTCATCGCGACGATTACGACCGTGTATACCGTATTTGTGGCGGCGTTTGCTGCGTATGCGATCGCACGTTTAGATTTTAAAGGAAAGTCGATTATTCTTGGCATTGTTTTATCTGTTTCGATGTTTCCGCAAATTGCGACGATTTCGCCGATTTACATGTTTGTGAAAAAGTTTGAGTTGACGAACAGTTATTTAGGATTAATTATTCCGTATACAACGTTTGCGTTGCCGCTTTCCATTTGGTTATTAGTCACATTTTTCCGTAAAATTCCGTTTGATTTAGAGGAAGCGGCGAAAATGGACGGTGCAACACCGCTACAAACGTATTTTAAAGTGATTTTGCCGCTCGCTGTACCAGGGATTTTTACAACGTCCATTCTCGTGTTTATTGCGGCATGGAACGAATTTTTATTCGCGTTAACGATTAACACAGCAGAAAATTATAAAACGGTGCCGGTTGGAATCGCGATGTTCCAAGGTCAATATACAATTCCATGGGGTGAAATTTCAGCTGCGACAGTTATCGTTACGATTCCGCTCGTTATTATGGTATTATTATTCCAACGCCGCATCGTGTCGGGTTTAACGTCTGGTTCAGTAAAAGAATAGCGGAGAGGGGAAAAGAAGATGGAATCGATTCCAAAAATGAAACAATGGTGGAAAGAAGCGGTGGTATATCAAATATATCCGCGCAGTTTTAAAGATTCAAATGGGGATGGGATCGGTGATTTGCGCGGCATTATCGAAAAGTTAGATTATTTACAAGAGCTCGGTGTCGACGTCGTTTGGCTGTCTCCTGTTTATAAGTCGCCAAACGACGATAACGGCTATGATATTAGCGATTATCAAGATATTATGGACGAGTTTGGCACGCTCGCTGACTGGGACGAACTGCTTCGTGAAATGCATGCGCGCGGGATGAAATTAGTGATGGATTTAGTCGTCAACCATACGTCCGATGAACATCATTGGTTTGTTGAATCACGCAAGTCGAAAGATAATCCGTATCGCGACTATTACATTTGGCGTTCGGGGAAAGATGGGAAAGAGCCGAACAACTGGCAATCGTTTTTTAGTGGCTCTGCTTGGCAGTACGACGAAGCAACAGGGGAATATTATTTACATTTATTTTCGAAAAAGCAACCAGATTTAAACTGGGAAAATGAAAAGGTGCGCGAAGAAATTTTCAATATGATGACATGGTGGTTAGATCGTGGCATTGATGGATTTCGGATGGACGTGATTAACTTATTGTCAAAAGTGGAAGGGTTGCCGGATGCTCCGGTGACGAATGCGAATGACCGTTATCAATGGGGCGGACAATATTTTGTGAACGGACCGAAGTTAATGGACTATTTGCGAGAAATGAAAGAAAAAGTGTTAAGTAAATACGACATTATGACGGTCGGAGAAACGCCGATGGTGACGACAGACGATGCCATTCGGTTTACGAACGAACAAGATGGCGTCATGAATATGTTGTTTCAATTTGAGCATATGGATGTCGATTCGAAACCGGGTAGCCATCTCGGCAAGTGGGACATTCAACCGTGGAAATTAACCGATTTGAAAAAAATTATGAGCAAGTGGCAAGTAGAACTTCATGGAAAAGGATGGAACTCACTCTATTTAGAAAACCATGACCAGCCACGCTCTGTTTCGCGCTTTGGCGATGATCAAACGTATCGGGTAGAAAGTGCAAAAATGTTGGCGACATGGTTGCATATGATGCAAGGAACGCCATACATTTATCAAGGGCAAGAAATTGGGATGACGAACGTCGCTTTCCCGTCGATCGAATATTATCGTGATGTTGAAACGATTAATTTATGGAACGATGTTGTTGTCAATAAAGGGGAAAACCCAGAAAAAATTTTAAAAGCGATTCATTACCGCGGTCGCGATAATGCGCGCACACCGATGCAATGGGATGCGACGGAACATGCAGGATTTACGACGGGGACGCCGTGGATTGACGTCAATCCAAACTATCGCGATATTAACGTCGAGCAAGCATTAAAAGATGAAAATTCCATCTTCCACTACTATAAAAAGCTCATTCGTCTCCGGAAAGAGCATCCGATTATCGTGTACGGATCATATGAGCTGCTGCTTGAAGATGATGAGCAAATTTACGCATACGTGCGCAAGTTGAACGACGAACAGCTGCTTGTCATCACAAACTTTAGCAGCGAGCAACCGACATTTACGTTGCCGTCACATATCACGTTTACGGAAAAACAACTGCTCATTAGCAACTATGCGGTTGATGAAAACGAATCGATTGACACGATCGTGCTAAAACCGTATGAAGCACGCGTTTATAAATTAAAGTAAAAAGCAGCCGCGCGGGCTGCTTTTTACTTTAACAAGAAACGTTTAAGCATTGAACGCAAACATTGCCGTAACATTCATGTTGCTCTTCCATTTCTTTGCCGCACTCGCAACATGTTTTTGGCGGTAACTTTTTATAAAATTCAGACATTTTTTCTAACATAACTCCCCATCCCCTTCGCTTTTGTTGATTTTATTGTATTATAACAGATATATATTTGTCAATAGTTGTTTTATAACATTTGCGTATGTGAAATTTGTTCAGAAATTTGGTATCGTTTAGTTGTACACATTTTTGCGAGGAAGGTGAATACATATGAAAGTGACGGTTATCGGTTATTGGGGGGCGTTTCCAAAAAAGAATGAGGCGACGTCATGTTACTTATTTGAACACGACGGTTTTCGTTTATTAGTGGACTGTGGAAGCGGAGCGTTAGCCCAACTGCAAAATGTCATTGATATTGAACAAATTGATGCGGTTATCATATCGCATTATCATCACGATCACGTGGCAGATATCGGCCCGCTTCAATACGCGCGACTCATTAAGAAAAATTTAGGCGCACATTTGCCTGAGCTTCCTATTTATGGACATTCGTTTGATCGGGATGGATTCGCACGCCTTGCTCATAAAGGAGTGACGAAAGCGGTGGCGTACGATCCGAACGATATGCTTCATATCGGTCCATTTACGATTACGTTTATGCCGACAGAACATCCAGCTGTTTGTTATGCGATGCGCATTTGTGCAGGAGAAAAGACGGTCGTATACACAGCAGATTCTAGCTATTTGCCTGAGTTTGTTCCTTTTGCGAAACAGGCAGACTTACTGATTTGCGAATGCAACTTTTACGCAGGACAACATGCGAAACAAGCAGGGCATATGACGAGCGAGGAAGCGGCAACGATCGCGCGCGACGCTGGCGTTAAAACATTGCTACTAACGCACTTACCTCATTTCGGTAACGTTGAACAACTTGTCGACGAAGCAAAAACGATTTTCCATGGCCATGTCCAACTAGCAAGAACAAGATGGACGTGGGAGGGGTAGCGATCGTCTACTCCTATTATCAAATTTATTGAATTTTTTATTTACTGAAACCCGTACTGCTAGTTGAGCGCTAGCGCTCAACTAGCCCGAGTGTTACAAGTGAATACACCAACAATATGACATCTAATTCCACTTTTTTCGACGCACAAAGTCCGATGTCAGCGATCCTTTGGAATTGTTTGACAAGGTACATTCTTGCGGCATGGCACAACTTGATTGGCATGCTACCCACGACCGCATAGGCATGATTTTGCCCACGTTTCGCTAGTTCATGACGAAATCCATTTGATCGCAAATCGTAGCGCCCGGCAACGACGATTGTATCGAGAACGTTCGAGAAAATGTCTATCCGTGAACAAGTTCCCAGTAACAAAGCGATGCCATGCACGTTCGGAAGAGAAGCCAAGCAACTTTCCTAACAGATGAATGGCAATGATCACCGCGTCTTCTTGTTTCACCAAATGACGATTGCGACGTTGAAGATCGCATTGAATGTGTGACAGCTGGGCAGAAACAAAAAAGAAAATCTCTGCAGTATGAGTAAAATGTTTGTGGGAGAAAAAAAGACAGGTTCCTGATTTTGTATAATAAGGAACCTGTCAGATATGTAAGCAAAATAGATGAAAAACGGGCTCTCCTCCTGGTAAGGTAGTAAGTGCGAAAAAATACAACCAAAGAAAGGAGTGGAGCCCATGCAGGATTATATCACAAACGGCTTGACATGAAAAGAGATCGAACAGTCTTTATTTAAACATATGCAAAAACAATATGGTCATCTCCTTCAACAGGTGTTGGAGGAGATCGACCGCACATTGGCAGAACAGCGAGATAAGAAACGATATGCGCTCAAAGATAAGCGGACGCTCCGACTCCAAACGCTATTTGGAGAGGTGGAAGTGAAGCGAAACTACTACTTTGACCGTGAAAAAAGGTGTATACGTCTTTACTCGATGTCTTTCTTCAGTTCGATGGGGCGCATGGAGTGAGTCCGCTATTAGAGGAGACAGCGATTCATCTCGCCGTGACGGGTTCTTCGTATCGACAGGCTGCGCAGTCGCTTGAAAAGCTGGTGGGATATGCATGTATGAGTCACGAAACGATTCGCCAGTCCATCATCGAGGCAGAGGTGGAAGGGCACCGTGCGATGGAGAAAAAAGGGCGCGTGTTTTTTATCGAAGCGGATGGGTTGTACGTGAAACGTCAACGAAGCCGCATCAAAGGGAAAGAAGAAAAGATCATCATGATTCACCAAGGATGGGAGAAAAACGGGAAGCGTGTATCCTTAGTGAATCGACGGTATATGGTTCATCAAACGAATGAACCGATTTGGGAGGCTGTAGAGAATTTTCTGATGAAGGAATATGGCTATGATCCACTTGAGGATTGGGTGGTCATCAATGGAGATGGCGCCCCATGGATCACAGCTTGTCGAGAATATTTCGGGGACAGAGGGTACTTTCAGCTTGATCGGTTCCATGTGGCTCGGTACGCTAGAACATGAGGAGAAGGAAAAGCAACTCGCGGCGCTTGTTCGTCGAATCGAGGAGATGCCAGGATGTTTGCGTGACTATCGCGTATGGTTGAAGGAAAAAGGGATCGACACGACAAACATGAGGGCGATGGGGAGTGCGGAAGGAACGATGCATGTGTTTGCGAAACGAAGTAAAAACGGTCGAAGTTGGAGGGATGCTTTTTTTGGGAGAAGTAAAATATAAGATTTGTCATCTGAACTATTCTCAGAGACAACTTGGATTTAGGTGATTCAAATGACATGGTGGACATATGGAATCGTTAGTTATGTAGTTATTTTTTGTTGGTTTTTACTTTCTTCACATATTGCCCATCGGTGGACAGTAAAACAAGAATACAAACGTTCGCATTCCGATTTAATTAAGCGTGATAGCATTCAAGCACTTATTTTGACCACTATACTCGTTGTGTTGTATTTTTTTGACATTACATTTCCCTTTGTAAAGTAAATAGAAATGAAAGAGGCTAATCTCGAAACGTGTTTACGTTTCTGGATTAGCTTGTTTATTTTTGTGAAATGATCGTTTAAGAAATGGTTGTTCCATGTTGGGATGACAAGAGTTAATTAAGAATGTCTTGTTATAATACAGAATAAAAAATTTGAAAATTTTTTGAACAGATGCTTGACGATGAAATGAAAAGTGGAGATAATATGATTGTGTTAGAATTTTCTTAAAATTTAGCAGTACATACTAGGAGGTGGGGGCTAAAAGAAAATGATAACGCTTACAACATAGGGGGGATTTGTTTGATTGGTTTTTACCTCATCTTAGCCATTACAGTTGCGAGTTTGTACGTTGCTTTTCGTAAACAAAAGCCTTTCTTTTTACTCATTCCATTTTTGTCAGTCTTCGCTTACTTTTTGTTTGAAGTGATAACGTTCCCAGCACCATTTTTCGAAACGGTCAAATTTATTTTTAACTTGGGGGTGTGTTTGTTTGAGACAAATTGATAAAAAAATTGCCGACTCATACTTCCGTGAGCGCGTGCGGTTAATTGTCATCTTTTTAATTATTTGGTTTATTGTCTCGTTTGGCGTTGTCATGTTTGCGGAATCGTTTAAAAACATGACGTTTAACGGATTCCCGTTTCATTATTTCATGGGGGCACAAGGGGCTGTAGTGACGTTTATCGTCTTGTTGTTTATTAATGCAAAAGTAAGCGACAGCATTGACAAAAAGTACGGCATTAGCGAAGAGAGAAACGAGCAACTAAGCGCAGGGAAAACACTTGATCATTAAGAGAACAAAGGGGAAGGGGGAGCACGATGGATACACAATTTCTCGTGTCTTTATCTATCATTATCGCTTCATTTGCGTTATATATTGGGATTGCCATTTACAATAAAGCGAAAGAAACATCTGATTTCTACGTAGCAGGACGCGGTATTTCTCCGTTTTCAAACGGTATGGCGATCGCGGCGGACTGGATGAGTGCTGCGTCATTTATCGGTATGGCTGGTACGATCATGTTGCTAGGGTACGATGGTCTTGCATACATTATGGGATGGACGGGCGGCTATTTGCTTCTGACGTTTTTGCTTGCTCCACAGCTTCGCAAATACGGTCGCTATACGGTGCCAGAATTTATTGGTGACCGTTACGAGAGCCATTCCGCGCGTCTCATTGCAGCCATTTGTACGATCATTATTTCGTTCGTTTATTCCATCGGTCAGCTTTCAGGTTCAGGGGTTGTTATCGGGCGTTTGCTCGAAGTTGATGCGAAAGTCGGCACGATGATTGGGGTTGTGTTAATTGCGTTTTATGCGGCGTTTGGCGGAATGAAAGGAATTACATGGACACAAGTAGCCCAATACATCATCTTAATTATCGCGTATTTAATTCCAGTTGTCTTTATGTCGCTACAGTTGACAGGGAATCCAATTCCTTGGCTTTCTTACGGGAAAATTGTCGGTGAGTTTCAACAGCTTGATCAACAGTTAGGCATTTCACAATATACGGATCCATTTCTGAAAGGTAGCAAATGGCAGTTCCTCGCCCTTATGTTTACATTAATGGCTGGAACAGCGGGACTTCCGCACGTAATTGTTCGCTTCTATACGGTATCGACGATGAAGGCGGCGCGTTGGTCGGGGGCATGGGCACTTTTATTTATCGGCTTACTTTACTTATCAGCACCGGCGTATGCAGCATTTTCGCGCTTCATCCTCATTAAAAACGTCGTTGGACAAAAAATTACCGAGTTGCCGGCATGGACAGAAAAATGGATTAACACAGGGAAGTTACAAATTGCCGATGCGAATGGTGACGGCATTTTACAATGGCAAGAGATGGTCATTAGCAATGACATCGTCGTTATGGCAACTCCAGAGATCGCAAATCTCGGCATGTTTGTCATTGGCTTAGTCGCAGCTGGTGCGATGGCAGCGGCGTTGTCGACAGCGGGAGGTTTAATGATTGCTATTTCATCGTCATTTGCACACGACATTTATTATCGTATTTTGCGCCCGAACGCATCGGAACAAAATCGCTTGCTTGTTGCACGCATTTCGATTGCGGCAGCGACGGTGTTAGCTGGTTTAGTCGCTTTAAATCCTCCGGGCGTGATTACGCAAATTGTCGCGTGGGCGTTTGCAATTGCGGCAAGTACGTTCTTCCCTGCCCTTGTGCTTGGTGTATGGTGGAAACGTTCAAACTCTGCAGGTGCGATTGCAGGCATGCTTGTCGGCTTAATTGTTTCGTTAGGCTACATTTTAGCGGCGAAATACGGTGGGTTTTCGATTGCAGGCATTGTTGATACAGGTGCAGGGGTGTTTGGTGCTGCAGCCGCACTTGTGGCAAATGTCGTCGTATCGTTAATGACGAAAGAACCTTCGCAAGCTGTACAAGAAGAAGTGTATGACCTTCGTTATCCAGAGCAAATGACATATAAAGACGGCCAAGTGTGGATGAGATAATGTAAAGGCATCTGTGTATACAGATGCCGTTTTTATGAGGGAGGGGAAAAAGTGCATCCACTATTTAGCGGTTTGCCAAAAGAAGAGATCGATCGGCTCATTGCTATATGTGAGCGAAAAACGTTTGAAAAAGACGATGCGATTTTAGGAAAAAATGAGCGGCGTAAAGGGCTTGTTTTGTTGCTTGACGGGGTGGCGGAAGTGTACGTCGAGCACGAAGGATATGATGAAGTGCTTGAAGTTGTGCAAAAAGGAGGGCTCATTGGCTTTTCTAGTTTAGCTGATTTTTTAGGTGTATCAAAAGGGGAGGGAAAAGAAGAACTTGTCGCGGTAAGGGCAGCGGAACGATGCGAAGTGCTTATCATACCGTTTTCTGTTTTATCGCGTTTATGGGATGATCCGAACGTACATGACTATTTGCTTGCGCAGGCGTGTGTACGCTTAAAAGATGTGTACGTATCGCTTGCTGAACAAATTAAGCAGGCGCGTAAATTTGGCGATTCAACATCATTTGTCGTTCCCGTACAAGATTTAATGGTTCGCGATGTCGTCACTTTACCGCCCACCGCAACGGTACAAGAGGCGGCGAAAAAAATGGCGGAGACGCATATTAGTTCCATTATTGTGACGGAAGAAAAAAAGTTATGCGGCATCGTTACTGAAACAGATCTTGTCGAACGGGTGCTTAGTTGCTCGCTTCCTTATGATACTGCCATCGAGCGAGTAATGACAAAAGATGTCGCAACGATTTCGCGCTTCGCTTACTACTATGATGCGCTTGCGATGATGATTGAGCGCGGAGTGAAGCATTTGCCGGTTGTTGACGATGAAAAAGTACAAGGAATAGTGACGTTTTCTGATTTAATGAGAAAGAAAAATGAAAGTATGATGCGCACGATTCAACAAATTGATCATGCTGATGAGCGAACGTTGCCAAAAATGAAAATGGCCATTTATGAACTGTTAGGAACGATGTTGCGCGACCAAGTACCGATTGCCCAATGTTTAAATATGATTACGAAACTATATGATCGCCTTGTGTTGCGTTGTATGGCGTTGGCGCTAAACGAAGTTGGAGAGCCGCCGTGTCGTTTCGCTTTTTACCAAATGGGTTCAAGCGGTCGGAGAGAGCAGTTTTTACTGACGGATCAAGACCATTTCCTCGTGTACGAAAGCGACGAGCATGCTGCGTATTTTGCGAAGCTCGGTGAGGCGATTGTGCGTGTTATGGAGAAAGCTGGTTATGAACGATGCAAAGGAAAAATGATGGCGAGTGAAAAGGCGTGGCGCGGCTCGCTCGAGACGTGGAAAGATCGTTTGCGCGAGTGGATGATTCATGCGACAAATGACAATTTGTTGTTGGCGCAAAATTTTTTCTCATATCGGTTTGTATATGGGGATATGGACTTGCACCGTACGTTCGAACAACAAATTCGAGAACAACTCACTCGGGCGAAAATTTTCTTTTTTCGCCTCGTTGAGATAGAAAAACAAAATGAAATTCCGACACTTGATCGCCCGATTCGGTCCATTTTCGGCCTTGAGCGAAAAACGATTGATATGAAAAAAGAAGTGTTATTTCCGTACCATCATAGCGTGCAAATTTTATCACTCATTCACGGAATTGTATCCGGCACACCGTTTGAGCGAATTGAGAAGCTAAAGGAGAAACACGTGTTGTCTCCATCGTTTGCAAAAGATGTGCAAAAAGCGGCTGAAAACGTGTTAACTATTTACATTCGTCATAAATGGAACCATTATAAAGCGAATAAACAAGCGTCATCTGTCTTATCGTTTACGACGATGACAACGAGAGAAAAAGATGAACTCATTTTAAGTTTAAAAACGTTAAAGCAACTACAAGCGCAATTATTTTCTCATTTTTAAGGGGGATGGTCATGTTTTTTTTACGAAAGGCGATCGATTACAAGCTAAACGACAACATCCCGTTATCAACACCGATTGATGACATCATCTTTACAGTATTTGATACAGAAACGACAGGCTTTAACGTTGCAACGGCTGATCGTCTCATTGAAATTGGTGCGGTGCAAGTGAAGGGGACGACAGTGCTTGAAAACGAAACATTTCATACGTACGTCAACCCATGTCGCGACATTCCGCAAGTGATTGTGGAGTTAACGAATATTACGGAAGAAAAAGTAGAGCATGCACCGATAGCGATTGAAGCGCTGCAACAGTTTTTTGATTTCGTTCAGAAAAAACGAACGGTCTGTTTTGTCGGTCACTACATTTCGTTTGATTTATTTGTCATAAAGCATGAGTTGCGCAGAGAAAAAATGAAATTTCACAAGCCGACATTTATCGATACGCTCGATTTAATCGGCTTCATTGCACCGTCGTATGATATGCGCGACTTAGAACGATATGCGCAAGCGTTCGGCACGCGTATGTACGAACGTCACTCCGCCATCGGTGATGCGCTAACGACTGCGTATTTATTTGTGGAGCTGTTACAACAATTTCGGCTGCGTGGATATGAAACGTGGGGAGAATTGCTGCGGGCAACCGATAGCCAAATGCGCTCATTGTCATTTTAACGGGGAGAGCCCCCGTTTTCTTTTTTTACCCACCTAGGAGAAGCGAGACGTGATCGTTTGCACGACAATGTCCTACTTGCTTGTTTTTTTATTTTAAAATATAATACATTTAGAATTTTTTTAATTTTAAAATGAATGACTATTCATTCATTAAGAGGGGTGGGGAGAAAATGAATTTAGTTTCACGGTTAGAACAAATCGCATCGCAAAAGCCGGACAAGCGAGCATATGTGTTTGAAACAACTGAGGCGACGTATGGCGAGTTGAACGGAGCAGTTATGAAGTTTGCGAGCGGTCTAGCAAAGCTCGGGGTGAACAAAGGGGATCATGTGGCGTTGTTATTAGGCAATTCGCCATATTTTGTCGTCAGTTTGTACGGGGCGATGCGCGCCGGGGCGACGGTCATTCCAATCAATCCGATTTATACGCCCGATGAAATTCATTACATTTTAACAAACGGTGATGTGAAAGTAGTAATTGCGCTCGATCTCGTCATTCCGACATTGATGAAGCTTGACGGACGCTTGCCGAGCGTCGAGCATATCATTATTTGCGAAACGCCGCAAGGAAAAGAACATGGCATCGTTTTGCCTGAAAAAATGAAATCGTTTACAACGGTGTTAGCGACAGGTGAAGTTCCGTTTTTCGGTCCGGCGCTCCATGACGACGATGTAGCAGTTATTTTATACACATCGGGGACGACGGGAAAACCGAAAGGGGCGATGTTGACGCATAAAAATCTTTACAGCAACGCTCAAGATGTGGCTGATTACTTAAAAATAAACGAGGATGACCGCGTCATTGCGACGTTGCCGATGTTTCATGTCTTTTGTTTAACGGTGGCGCTCAATGCACCGCTTATGAATGGCGGAACGGTGCTTATTCTTCCAAAGTTTAGTCCCGGAGACGTATTCCGAATCGCAAGCGAGCAAAAGGCGACCGTTTTTGCTGGGGTGCCGACGATGTACAACTTTTTATATCAATATCCAGACGGAAAGGCAGAACATTTTTCGCACATTCGTCTATGCATTTCCGGTGGGGCATCGATGCCTGTAGCACTATTGAAAAATTTCGAGAAAAAGTTTCAAGTGATCGTTTCTGAAGGGTATGGACTTTCAGAAGCGTCGCCAGTTACATGTTTTAATCCGCTCGATCGTCCGCGTAAACCGGGCTCGATTGGAACGAGCATTATAAACGTCGAAAATAAAATTGTGAACGAATTAGGTGAAGAAGTGCCGGTCGGCGAAGTAGGTGAACTGATCGTACGCGGACCGAACGTGATGAAAGGATATTATAAAATGCCGGAAGAAACGGCGCATACGATTCGAGACGGTTGGCTATATACGGGCGACTTAGCAAAAATGGATGAGGAAGGATATTTTTATATTGTCGATCGGAAAAAAGATATGATTATCGTCGGTGGGTATAACGTATATCCACGTGAAGTGGAAGAAGTATTGTACAGCCATCCAGATGTTGTTGAAGCGGCTGTCATTGGCGTCCCTGATCCGAATTTTGGTGAAGCGGTGAAATGTTATGTTGTGAGCAAAAATAAACAGTTGACCGAACAACAGCTCATCGCGTATTGCAGCGAGCATTTAGCGAAATATAAAGTACCAAGTTCAATTGAATTTTTAGATGAATTGCCAAAAAATACGACAGGAAAAATTTTAAGACGGGCGTTAAAAGAACAAGTCGTCTCTCAAAGCGGTGCACAATAAGCACCGTTTTATTTTTTTTACAAAAGTTTTAAGAATTTGCTTGATATTTAGAAAATATATTTGTATAATTTAACGCATAAAAGCGAAACAGCGTAAAAGTGAGGGGGATAAAAATGAAATGGTTGAATATGTGTGGAGCATTGTTGCTTGCAGGAAGCGTGCTTGCAGGATGCTCTGGGGAGAAAACGGCAAACGATGCAGACGGAGACAAAACGTACAAAATTGGCGTGACGCAAATTGTTGAACATCCATCGCTCGATGCGGCGTTTAACGGGTTTAAAAAGGCGCTTGAAGATAAAGGATTAAAAGTGGAATACGACGTGCAAATTGCGCAAGGGGATATGAACAATAATCAAACGATCGCAAACAACTTCGTCGCGGATGGAGTCGATTTAATTTTCGCGAACTCAACACCGAGTGCGCTCGGAGCGTTAAATGCAACGAAAGACATTCCGATCGTTTTTACGTCAGTAACTGATCCGGTTGGGGCGAAGCTTGTGCAATCGATGGAAAATCCGGGTGGCAATGTAACAGGAACGACAGATACGCATCCAGATGCGATTCCGAAAACGGTGCAGTTTATTGACCAATTTGTTAATGGAAATCGCGTCGGTATGATTTACAATGCCGGCGAGCAAAACTCGGTTGCGCAAATTGATGCGGTGAAAAAGGCGATGGAAGGCACGGATTTAACGATTGTACCAGTTTCTGTATCGACATCGGCAGAAGTGAAACAAGCAGCTGAATCGCTCGTTGGCAAAGTTGATTGTTTTTATGTCATTACGGATAATACCGTCGTCTCAGCGCTTGAGTCGGTCATTCAAGTGGCGAATGATCAAAATGTACCGCTTTTCGTTGGTGAGTTAGACTCGGTAAAACGTGGTGGTTTTGCGGCGTACGGCTTTGACTACTACGATATCGGTTATGAAGCAGGCGTGATGGCAGCTGACATTTTAGAAGGAAAGAAAAAACCGTCCGAACTTCCAGTGCAATATCCGCAAAAGTTAAAGCTTGTCATCAATAAAAAAGCGGCGCAAGAGATGGGTGTGGAATGGAGAAGCGAATGGGATAGCATGGCGGAATTCATTGAATAACGTAAAGGATGGATCGTATGATTACAGCATTGTTTAGTTCTGTAGAAGCAGGATTGTTATATGCGCTAATGGCGCTTGGTGTATATATATCGTTTCGAATTTTAGATTTTCCCGATTTGACGGTCGACGGAAGTTTTGTGACGGGAGCAGCTGTTGCTTCCGTCTTCATCGTCGGCGGCGTCCACCCGTTTGTTGCATCGCTTGCGGCGATTGGTGCCGGCTTTTTAGCAGGGTGCGCAACCGGTCTTTTGCATACGAAAGGAAAAATTAATCCGTTGTTGTCCGGTATTTTAATGATGATCGCTTTATATTCAATCAACTTGCGTATTATGGGGAAACCGAACATTCCTCTTTTGCAGCAAGAAACTGTGATGACGATGGTGACAGCTCAATTTCAACGAGTGGATGCAGCGCTAGCGACGATCGTTCCGTTCGCTCCGAAAACATGGGCGGTTATCGTTTTTGGAACGTTGTTAGTAGTGATCGTTAAAGTCGTTATTGACTTGTTTTTAAAAACGGAAGTCGGGTTAGCATTACGAGCAGTCGGCGACAATAAAAAAATGATTGCTAGTTTTTCAGGCAATACAGACCGTTTAACGATTTTAGGTCTAGGGTTGTCGAATGCGCTCGTTGCGTTTTCAGGCGCGCTTATTGCACAATATAGCGGATTTAGCGACATTGGCATGGGCATTGGAATGATCGTGATTGGCTTAGCGTCAGTCATTATCGGGGAGGCGCTATTTGGCGCTAAAACGATCGTGCGAGCGACGCTAGCTGTTATTTTAGGAGCGATCATCTATCGCATCGTGATTACGCTAGCGTTACGTGTCCAATTTTTAGAGACGGGCGATGTGAAGCTCATTACAGCATGTATCGTCATTTTAGCGCTTGTCGTTCCGCAAATGGTGGCAGCGCGTGCGGAAAAACAGCGAAAAGCAAGAAAGCGAGGTGCGGCTGTTGCTTCAACTCAAGCAGATTACGAAAGTGTTTAACGAAGGAACGCTCGATGAGAAAGTAGCGCTAAAACATATCGAACTTTCGCTTCAGCCGGGAGATTTTGTTACAATTATCGGCAGCAACGGGGCTGGGAAATCGACGTTAATGAACATCATTTCTGGCCGTCTTTCTCCGGATACAGGTGAAGTCATCATTGACGGAAAACATGTGACGACGATGAGCGAACATGATCGAGCTCGTTATATCGGTCGTGTTTTTCAAGACCCGATGGCAGGAACTGCGCCAAATATGACGATCGAGGAAAACTTAGCGATCGCTTATAACCGAACAGAAAAGCGGACGCTTCGTTTCGGTGTGACGAAAAAGCGACGCGAATTTTTTAAAGAAACGCTCGCTTCGCTTCAACTCGGATTAGAAAATCGTCTCCATGCAAAAGTCGGTTTGTTATCTGGCGGGGAACGACAAGCGTTATCGTTGCTTATGGCGACGTTTACGAAACCGCATGTGTTGTTGCTTGATGAACATACGGCAGCGCTAGACCCAGCACGCGCCCAACTCATTACTGATTTAACGAAACAAATTGTTGAACAACATCGCCTTACGACGTTAATGGTGACGCATAATATGGAACAAGCTGTCCAATTAGGCAATCGACTTATTATGATGGACGCCGGACAAATCATTTTTGAAGCAAGTGGAGAAGAAAAGAAAAAACTGACTGTCGAAAAGCTTTTACAAGAGTTTCAACGCATTCGCGGCAGTCAGTTCGCGAGCGATCGCGCCGTGCTTGCATAAAAAAATCCCCGGGTTACATCGGGGATTTTAATGTGTGAACGATTTGTCGTAATGATGCGATCGTGTTTGGTAGTTGTTCAAGCGATATCGGTCGGCTAAAGTAAAAACCTTGTAGTTGTTCGCACTGTTTTTCGATTAAAAATTGCGCTTGTTGTTCCGTTTCAACACCTTCAGCTGTGACGGTCAACCCTAGATTGTGCGCCAAGGAAATAATGGCGCTCACAATTTCTTTACTTTTTTCATTATTGACGATGTTTTGAATAAATGAACGGTCGATTTTTACTTCATCAATTGGAAAGCGATTTAAATATTCAAGCGATGAGTAGCTGACGCCAAAGTCATCTACCGCAATAGAAAAGCCGAGCTTTTTTAAACGTTCTAACGTCGTTACGACGCGCTCAGGGTTTTTAATAATTGTCGTTTCTGTAATTTCAAAAATAAAGCAAGAGGCATCGCAATGTTCTTGTTGCAAAATATGTTGAATATCTTCAACGAGCTGCTCGTCTAAAAATTGTTTTGCCGATAAGTTGATGGCGATTTTCATACATCCTGTGGCACTTTGGCGTAAGAAGGAAAGATCGCGACACGCTTGACGCAACACCCATTTCCCGATATCGTAAATGACGTTCGTTTCTTCTGCGATTGGAATAAATTCGGCTGGACTAACAAATCCAAATTGTGGATGTTTCCAGCGAACGAGTGCTTCCACGCTGCATGATCGGGCGTGGACATTGACTTTTGGCTGATAGAGTAAAAAAAGCTCTTCGTTTTCTACAGCTAACGGAAGGGCGTTTTCAAGCTGAATTTTTCTGGCAAAAGCGTTTGACATATGCGGTTCGTATCGCTTAACGATATTCGTTCCTTCCATTTTCGCAAAATATAGTGCCTTCTCTGCGTTGTTCAACAACGTTTCCGCACATAATTGGGCGTCGTATGCGTAGCTTATCCCGATATGAATGCCGATTCGAATCGGTTGGTGGTCGATCACATATGTTTCTTGAAGAGCTTCTTTAATTACGTCGGCAAGTTCAATGACTTCCTTTTGTGTTCCATATGAAAGGGCAACTGAAAATTGATCGCCGTTTATTCGCGTCCATATCGCCTTACAATGAATCGCTTCATGAAGACGTAGACCGATTTGTTTTAATAGCTCGTTTCCGTTTTCATAGCCGAGGAAACTGTTGATAAATTTAAATTGGTACACGTCAATTAAAAGAACAGCTACACCCTCGTATGATAAAAGAAGCTCGGTCAATTTTTCGATAAATTGTTCTCTTTCTAAATATGTTTCTTTTTGTTGTTTGAGCGCAATCGGTTCGATTGGTTTAATGATCATTAACTCAGCCCGTTCTTCTTCGTATGGAAATGGGAGTACACCAATTTGTACGGGGATCGTTTCTCCGTCTAGAGCTGTGATGGTTGTTTGTTTATTCGTATGAATGAATTGGTGAATGGGCTTGTTTTTCACATCGTCCAATGTTGATGCCTTGAGCGTATGGAGAGCAATCGGATTGGCGTACGTCAGGCGCTCGTTCGTACACATAATAATTGCCTCTGGGAAAGCCTCAACAATATGACGGTGCAATTTTTCGCTTCGGTTTAACTGCTTTTGCGTTTGAATGAGGTCTGTAATATTTAAAAGGCTAGCAAAACCAGCGATAATTTTTCTGTTTTTATCTAACAATGGTGAAGCGTTCACCGAAACGTATATCGTTTCATTATGTTTCGTTTTCATCGTTAAACGAATCGTTTGTAACGGCTTTCCTTCGCCTAATCGTTCTAACGTTTGTTCGATATTTTCTTTATGCACAGGAATGACATCGAAAAGCGTTTTGCCGACTACTTCTTCTTTTTGCATACCAAATAAACGTTCCATTTCGTGATTCACACGAATAATACGTCCGCATAAGTCAAATAAAATAAAAGCTTCTTGAGAGTACGTAAATAAAGAATCAATCAATTGATTCGCTTCTTCTAACTGCTCTTCTTTTTGTAGCATATCGGTAATTTCACGCGTGCATGCGACGATATAGGAGACTTTATTGTTGTCGTCTAAAATAGGGATTAATGTAGATTCCGCAAAACGTATCCCTTCTACGTTCATGCGATCGCGAAATGTAATGAGCGATTTTGTTTGCGTCGCTTTCGTATATTGTTCATTTAAATGGTTTGCGACGTGATGATCATATATATCTTCGATGCATTTTCCGATATCTTTTTCCGTTAAGCTCGCTAAATGGAGAGCGGTGGGACTGACGCGCTCATAGCGAAAGCGCGGACCTTCTTCGACTTTCATTAAAAATACAATATCGAATAATTGATCCATAATGTAAAACAAAAATTGCTCATTTGTAAAAAACATATGTGACGTAGGCGGATGGTTCTCCACTTCGAGCACCTCCTTTTATATAGAAAAATAGAATATATGTCTATTATTGTCGAAAGATGTTGATTTTTCAATACTTATAAGTTTGCCCATTCACTTTGCATTTGCACGATCCATTCGATGCTTTTTTGATAGATAGCGAATGCTTCGGCGATAGGAATGTTTAGCACGTTCGCCCATTGCTGCGTTTGCTCAGTATTGTTTGTTTCAAGCGAGAGAACGAGTTCAAACAAGGGAGAATACAGCGGATGCCGTCCTTCTAATGCTTGTTGAATGTTTTCATCGACATGCAACTCTTCCAATACGTCATGCAAAGGCCGATCTAGTAGTAGATGCAAGGAAGAACAGATGCCCATAAAAAACAGTATCTCTTTTTCATCATCTAAACCAATAAGATAAGCAAGTTGTTCAAGTGTTTTTGCTCTTAGTAGGCTGTTGACAATCACCTCATTTTTAAACGGCTCGTTCGGCTTTTGAAATGTGAGAACGGTCAACCAGCTTTTTAAATGATTTGTTCCAAGTAAAATCGCCGCATGACGAATCGATTTAATTTTTGGGAAAGAAGATAAGAAAAACGAATTTACTGTTTTGAGTAAACGATAAGTTAATGAAGGATCGTGTTCAATCGCTTCAACAAGTTCTTCAAAGTTTAATTCATTTTTATTTAATTGTTTTAACAAAGAGAAATGAGAAGCATACGACATTTTTGGAAGTGATTTCTCTTTCACAACAATTGGCTTACTAAAAAAATATCCTTGGAAATATACGAATCCGTTTCGCATTGCCTCGGCTAATTGTTCGCTCGTTTCAATTTTCTCTGCAAGTAAATGAATATGATGAGATTTAATGACAGAATCGTATAGCTTATAATTATTGGATTGAGAAAAATCGACCTTAATAATATCAATATAAGGAAATAAAGGAACGTATTGATCTGAAAAGATGAAATCATCTAACGCAATCATATATCCTTCTTTCTTTAACTCTTTGCAAATTTGTAAGAGCTCATATGAATATGGAATCGTTTCAAGTATTTCAACGACGATTAAATTTTTTGGAAAATGAAACGGAATTCGCTTTTTTAATAACGTTTCTGTGAAGTTAATGAAACACCGCGTTCCGTTCGTTAACTTGTCAATTCCAATGTTCATAAAGCTATTGATTAGCACGTCCATTGTCGCTCTATTTCCGTCTAACGCGTTATAAAAGTTTTTTTCTCCACTTCGGTAAAACAATTCATAAGCAACGACTTCGTAATTTTTGTTAAAGATAGGTTGTCTTCCTACAAAAATATCCATGATGCTCCCCCGAATGACAAAATTATAAAAGATGACTGAACTTTGCGATTAACTGCGAACGACGTTTGACGTCCAGTTTTTGAAACACATGGTTAATATGATTTTTAATCGTATGTTTGCTTAAAACAAGTTCGTCTGCAATTTCTTGATTGCTGTATCCTTTTAGTAAAAGGAAAAATATTTGTCTTTCTCTCTCTGATAGTTGTTCAATTTCTTGGGCGAGTTGTTGCTCGCTATATTTTTTTTGAACGATAAGCGTAAGTATTTCAATTAAGCATTCAACGCACATGTGATTGTCTGAATGGTATGGATGAGAAATAAGCAGACGGACAAAACCATGTTTTGTGCTCGTTGGAATGGGATAAACGATCCATGCCGTTGAATCGTAATGTACTATAGTCGTTTCTGACATACTAAAAATATGTCGTTTAATCATAGATTCATTTTTATAAAACAAATATTTTACATCTTCTGATGAGTAGCTTGAGAAAATGAACGAGTCGTTTAAAACGAGCACGATCGGTCGGTTGATTTGTTGTTCAAAACAACAAATGGTCGTTTTAAATAAGTTTGTACAGTCCAATGAAGTTTCTCCTTTCTATAGGCAAGAAAAAAGCGACTCGAAGGATTTAGCTTCTTATCGCTATATTAACATATTTGTTATTTTTTGTTAATAATAGGTTTATCACATTCACAACTTTGTCATCCCACTTTGTCCCACTTTCTTTTAATAGATTTTCCATCGCTTCCATTTTACTTTTACTTTTTCGGTACGGCCTAGATGAGGTCATCGCATCAAATGCATCTACAGCTGATATGATTTTTGCTAGCAAAGGGATCTCATCTTGTTTCAAACGGTTCGGATATCCTGTTCCATCCACATGTTCTTTATGAAATCGAATGGCGTTTAGCAAATCTTCGTTGTCCGACTTTAACATCATTTTCGCTATAAAGTAGCTAATATTCGGATATTGTTGAATAAATGAAAATTCATCTTTAGATAAAGGTTCTTTTTTTAATAAAATATAGATAGGTATACCTATTTTTCCAATGTCGTGAAGAAGGGCAGCTTGATACAAGCTATGTAGCTGATGATCGTTAAGACCGAGATATTCACCAATTCTCAAACAATAATTTGCAACGCGATGAGAATGTTCAACAATGTACCGATATTCATCATTTTCCCGTCCAATTGTATGCAACAGCAAAAAAATTTGTTTTGTTCGGTCGTTATATGCATTGAACGTGTGAACGAGAGAGGAAAATTCGTCAATATAAACGTTCGGAATATAGTCGTCCGCGATTTTTTGCTGCAAAGAATCAATCGTGCGCGTGATATGCTTCGCTGTCACATAACTAACGAAAAAGTAAAACATTATCAAAGCTACTAAAAAAAGAATGGAGGAGTACAAAAAAACATCGCTCGCTTCGCTATTTGCTTGAATAAACGAGTGATACACGCTCAATATGTACATAAAGGAGATCGAAACGACGCCTACTCCATAATGAATTAGTTTTTTAACATGCGATAAATACAAAAAATCGGTTGCAAGCAAGGCGCTTCGATGTCCGTATGATAAAAAGTCATATACGTCATGCTGAATCACTTTATATAAAGTTTTAGTTGTTATATGAAAAAGAATCGCATGCCATATTCCGTACAGAAAGCTTGCTGTAAGCAAGTGAGCGATTGGAATATGTATCCAAAACAAGATAAACAAAAACAACAAAAAACAATATGCAACGGCATGTATGACTCTTAAAGGGAGTTGTTTTAACGCACACATATATTTATACACGTCATGCTCATTTTTTTTCTTTTTATAGGACACGATTTTCCTAGTGTATTTTAAAAATACAGAAAAGAATGAAAGGCTAACGATGAGCCATGAGATGACGATGTAAAAAGTTTTAGAAACATTTGTGTATATTAAAAAGCACATGATCGACGTATAACAACATATGACCCACGCGCTGATGGTACGTTTTGCACGAGCATAAACGTCCATGAATCCACCGCCTTGTTATGATTACGTAAAACGAAGAAAGGTTTGTTTGATTACCATTATAGTTTCTTTTTAGGAACTTTTCAATGAGAAAATTCCAAAAAAGAAACAAAACATGAAGGGAATGGTGAATGTGAATGATATAAAAGCGATCATTAGTGAGAGAATTAAGCAACGTTTAAAACAACTCAATTTAAAGCAAAAAGATTTAGTAGAACAAACCGGTCAGTCTAAGAGCACGATTAATAAAATTGTTAATGGGACGGTAACCCCGCGTGTAGATTTGCTTATTCCGATCAGTAGAGTACTAGATGTATCTATCGATTGGCTAGTTGCAAATGAAAAGGAAGTGGAACATAGAGGGAAAATGGAAGAGGAAATTATAAATATGTTGCGACAAGTGGATGAAAAGAAAAAAGTATATATTTATTTTCTAGTTTTGTATATTTTAGTATTGATAAATGATAAAAAAAAGTAGAAAAACGATATTGATCGTCAAAAAGGAGTCCCGTTATTTTTGGGACTCCAAAGTAAAGCGCTGGATCAATTGTTGTAGTTGCTCCGCAATACGAGCGAGCTGCTTGGCGGATGCATCAAGCTGTTTAGAAATATTCGCTTGTTCATCGACTGAACGCGTCGCCTGAACGATTTCTGCTTGTACATCTTTAGCCGTTTCAACAATGTTTTCAAGCGAAGCGGTCACTTGTTCCACGCCAGCTGACATTTGTTCTGTTGCCGCTGATATTTCTTGAATTTCTTCCGATACGACATCTGTTTTTTGGACAATTCGTTCGAAAGCTTGCGCAGTGTTCGTAATGATCGCGCTGCCTTCTTTTATATCTTCCGCTCCTTGTTTTGTGACTTCTGACACTTCCTTCACTTGGTGTTGGACATGCCCGATGAGTTCGCTTACTTGTTTCGCTGCTTCATCTGCTTGTTCAGCTAACTTTCGCACTTCTTCAGCAACAACTGCAAAGCCTTTTCCTGCTTCTCCAGCACGTGCTGCTTCAATCGCTGCATTTAATGCGAGCAAATTCGTTTGCGATGAAATCGCGCTAATTGCTGCAACAATATGACCAATTTGTTCAGAATACGATGTTAAATGTTCGACTTGCTTAGCGATCATTGTAAAAGACCGCTCGATTTGATTCATTTGTTGTACCGTTTGTTCAAGCTGTTCTTTCCCTTGTTGCGCTTCTTCGGACATCTCTTTTGCTGAGTCTGCCACTTCGGAGGTCGATTCAGCTAATTTTTGAACGCCTATCGCCATCTCCTCCATTGCTTTCATACTTTCAAGCATCGCTTCCGTTTGAGAAGTTGTCCGCTCCGTAATTTCGTTCATGACCTCATGAATATACGCGCTCGTGTCGCTATTTTGCTTCGCGTTTTCGGTAACGTGGGCCGCTTCTGTTGTCAACTGCATACTTTCTGCTGATAACGTGCGAATTTGTTCTCTTAGTTGTTCCACCATCTTTTTTATTGCTTTCGTTAACGTTCCAATTTCATCGTTATTTTTTAAAATATCGACGTGAACGTTCAATTTTCCTTCTGCTACTTGCTGGGCGACAAGCGCTGTTTTGCGGACAGGGAGCAAAATGCGTCGAAGCGTTACTGTCATAAAGACAATAAGCAATAAGACGGCAACAATGACGCCGACTGCTCCTTCTATCGCCAACGTTTTTATTTGGCTAAACAACGTATTAGAAGGAACGGATAAAACGATAGCCCATGTTTTTTCAAACTGTGCAAGATGAACGGGAGCAATCCCTCGAAACACTTCTTGTTTTATAAGATTAGAATATACTGTATCTGAAAAAGATTCCCCATTGGCGATGCGCTTCAATATCGTTTTTTGTTCGTCCATTGTAATTGTTTGTCCGATAAACTTTTCCCCTAAGCCGCTTGCAATGATCGTTCCGTTGCCATCAATAAAATTAAAATACCCCCCAAGCGGTTTTTGTTCACGAATGAGTTGTTGCAAAAACGAGACATCAAAATCAACCCCAACGATGCCTAAAAATTCGTTCGTTTTCGGATCGATCAGCGGCAAAATGAGCGACGTAAGCAGCACGTCCTTTCCGTTGACTGCGTACGTGTAAGGCTCAAGAAGCAAAGGTTTTTTTGTCTCCTTCGGCACTAAGTAATAATCGCCATCCCCTGCTTTGTCGTAGTCACGGCTTGCTTCTACAATAATTTTTCCATCGCTTCGAACGACGTACGGCACGAATCGACCTGTCTCATCATGGCCATCTTTATTGACGTATTCCTCATCTTTCTGATCAAGGGCGTTTGGCTCCCATAACGTATAAATGCCGAGCAATTCGTTATTGCGTTTGAGTAAGTCGTGCATATGTTCTAGCACTTGCTCGCGTGTCAATTGATGGCTTTTAGCAAACAACATATATTGTCCGAAATCATTGGCAACAGCTTCCGCGTGCCGAAACATTCCTTCAATTTTGTTGGCGTATGATTTCGTTTCAGCTACTGCATATTTTTCGTATGAGTAAAATGTTTGTGGGAGAAAAAAAGACAGGTTCCTGATTTGGTATAATAAGGAACCTGTCAGATATGTAAGCAAAATAGATGAAAAACGGGCTCTCCTCCTGGTAAGGTAGTAAGTGCA
>NZ_JAHZOE010000080.1:0-412 GCF_019448545.1 Anoxybacillus sp. ST4
CGAGCCGTCTGGCAAAAAGCCTGGTGGGCAAGAGGGACATGAGGGGACGACGCTCCGTCAAGTGGAACATCCACATCATCGTGTCGTCCATCGCGTACATACGTGTCAAGGATGTGGGGCTTCTTTGCGTGACGTCAAACCGTTCAAAGTCGATGTCCGTCAAGTGTTTGATCTGCCTCCCGTGTCGATTGAAGTGACACAACATGAGCGTGAAGTGAAATCATGTCCGCATTGTCGATGCGTGCAACAAGCGGAGTTTCCACCACATGTCACGAATCATGTGCAATACGGTCCACGTCTTACTGCGCTCGTTGTTTATTTGCATCATATCCAATTGATCCCTTACAAGCGTTTAAGTGATACAATCGAAGCGTTATATCAACACTCGGTTAGTACAGGAACCCTTGCCAAT
>NZ_JAHZOE010000081.1:0-412 GCF_019448545.1 Anoxybacillus sp. ST4
CAATCTGTAGCGGCCATGTTCAGTTTTGAGGGAACACCTCAAATTACAAAATAAATATCGTATGTATGGGCCTATAGCTCAGCTGGTTAGAGCGCACGCCTGATAAGCGTGAGGTCGGTGGTTCAAGTCCACTTAGGCCCACCATACAATGACATGGGGCCTTAGCTCAGCTGGGAGAGCGCCTGCTTTGCACGCAGGAGGTCATCGGTTCGATCCCGATAGGCTCCATTTGCACCTATAAGCGATCTCGAGGAATTTCAATTCCTCGGCGCGAAGTTGCAAAAGATGTTCCTTGAAAACTAGATAACAGGTAAGAGAAAAGCGACAAACGGTTCTCGGCGCAGCCGAGAGCTAGACAGCACAAGGCTGTAAAGTGTGTTTAGTTAAGTTAGAAAGGGCGCACGGTGGATGC
>NZ_JAHZOE010000082.1:0-371 GCF_019448545.1 Anoxybacillus sp. ST4
CAAGTTACGATCCCTTCAATCACATGGTATAGATTTAAGTTACCACAAATAAGGAAAAAAGAAAAGAAGAAAAAATTCACGAGGAAAGTGAACTTTTTCTTGACTCCCCACTTTTTCAACACTTTGTCCCATTAAAAATGGGTTTTTTATTTTTTGTTTATTTAGAACAATGTTTTATCAGTTTACGGAGCATTATTGTTCGTCAACTTTCATAGAACGAAATATAATGTGTATATGAAGAAACAAAGGAGCATTCCTGTTAGAAAGGTTTTCGGGGACTTGAAAGAAAAAAGCCCTCTTGGTATGATGCAGGGGTGTCAACACCTAAAATCAGACCAAGGAGGACTATACAGTGAATTGTACACGAAATC
>NZ_JAHZOE010000083.1:0-370 GCF_019448545.1 Anoxybacillus sp. ST4
TGAGATTTCCCATCGCGTCAAGCGAGTAAGATCCCTTGAAGATGACAAGGTTGATAGGTCCGAGGTGGAAGCGTGGCGACACGTGCAGCTGACGGATACTAATCGATCGAGGACTTAACTAAGCACATACGAAAAGCGTAGGCGACTGTCCAGCCACGAAGAACGCGAAAGGCCTGCGAGGAGGCTGTTGCCGCCACAGCAGGACTGAAGCGATTCGAGGGGCTAGGAGCCGAAGCTAGACACCAAGAAAAGCTGAGAACGGTCCTTGGCGAAGCCAAGGAAACGTCCGACGGAGCCGAGAGCTTTTGACGAAGACGTGCTTGCACGTCGAACGGAAAAAGCGAAGGCGTAGGAGGATGTTAGTTCGAAG
>NZ_JAHZOE010000084.1:0-360 GCF_019448545.1 Anoxybacillus sp. ST4
GGTAACCCTTACGGGAGCCAGCCGCCGAAGGTGGGGCAAATGATTGGGGTGAAGTCGTAACAAGGTAGCCGTATCGGAAGGTGCGGCTGGATCACCTCCTTTCTAAGGATAAATACGAAAAGCGGAGGCGACTGTTCAGCCCCGACAAGCGCTGGAGGGTCTGCGAGGAGGCTGTTGCCGCCACAGCAGGACCGAAGCGGCTCGAGGGGCTAGGAGCCGTAGCTAGACATAAAGAAAAGCGGAGAACGGTTCTTGACGTAGTCAAGAAAACATCCGACGGAAGCGCAAGCTTTCGACGAGACGTGCGTGCACGTCGATGGAGAAAGCGGACGCGGAGGAGGATGTTAGTTCGTAGCTAGA
>NZ_JAHZOE010000085.1:0-358 GCF_019448545.1 Anoxybacillus sp. ST4
TCGTTCTTCTTCATGTCGATGAGACGCATGTTCGCGCATATCAAGCGCTTCGTACGACATGGGCAGAAGTAGGCAATCAAAAACAAGTGCCAAGCTACGGTCATCACGCCCATGTTTCCATTTTTGGTGCAGTCGACGTGCAACAAGGGGACGTCGTGTTTCATCGTGCTTCATCCGCCAATGCCGAGACGTTTCTAGACTTTTTACATCTGTTGAAAGAGAAATATGCAAATCGATTCATCGTGCTTGTGTTGGACAACGCGCGTATTCATTATGCCAAGATGGTGCGAGCATTCCTTGATAGTCAAGAAGGTGCTACTTTTCACTTTATCTTTTTGCCACCGTATTCCCCACAGTT
>NZ_JAHZOE010000086.1:0-357 GCF_019448545.1 Anoxybacillus sp. ST4
AGGTAGGATTCGAACCTACGACCGCTCGGTTAACAGCCGAGTGCTCTACCACTGAGCTACTGCGGAATGATCCGTTAAAGTTAATCATTTGTGCTTCATCAACATGTTGCGTAACTTTACTGCCTCTTCCTCTACTCGCACACTCCACGATGATGGATGCGTCGAGGCAACTCGAAGCTTAATCGACGAAGCATCGCTCGTCACTGAGCTACTGCGGAATAACTTATCTTTTGCCCGGCAACGTCCTACTCTCGCAGGCGGTGTCCCGCCAACTACCATCGGCGCTGGAGAGCTTAACTTCCGTGTTCGGGATGGGAACGGGTGTGACCTCTCCGCCATCGTCACCGAGCAATAATG
>NZ_JAHZOE010000087.1:0-321 GCF_019448545.1 Anoxybacillus sp. ST4
ATCGATTCATCGTGCTTGTGTTGGACAACGCGCGTATTCATTATGCCAAGATGGTGCGAGCATTCCTTGATAGTCAAGAAGGTGCTACTTTTCACTTTATCTTTTTGCCACCGTATTCCCCACAGTTGAACCCTATTGAACGGCTATGGAAGTGGCTAAAAGATGAAGTCATTGCCAACGTCTTGCATAAAGATCAGAACGATATTGCCCAATCGATCACTCGTTTTGAACAGCACGTCTTACAGCACCCAGATGAGGTGTTACGCCGCATCGGGTGTGCTGCGTGAATCAGAGGTTAAAATGTCAATTTGGATGTATATA
>NZ_JAHZOE010000088.1:0-315 GCF_019448545.1 Anoxybacillus sp. ST4
CTTAACTAAACACACTTTACAGCCTTGTGCTGTCTAGCTCTCGGCCACGCCGAGAACCGTTTGTCGCTTTTCTCTTACCTGTTATCTAGTTTTCAAGGAACATGGCTTCTTCTTGAAGCTACATCTTCGCTGCCATGCGCCGAGGAATTCATCTTCCTCCAATCCACTTATAGACGCAGGCGCAAATTGAGGGATATTCCCTCAAAACTAAACGAAGCGAAAAAGCGTTTGTTATCGCGTGATGTCTAGCTGCGAACTAACATCTCCGCTTTTCTTTATGTCTAGCTACGAACTAACATCCTCCTCCGCGTCCGC
>NZ_JAHZOE010000089.1:0-309 GCF_019448545.1 Anoxybacillus sp. ST4
ATACGGTGGCAAAAAGATGAAATGAAAAGCATCGCCTTCCTCGCCATCAAGAAAGGCTTGCACCATCTTGGCATGATGAATACGCGCATTGTCCAACACAAGCACGAGGAATCGGTCCGTATATTTCTCTTTCAATCGGCGCAAAAAGTCGAGGAACGTTTCGGCATTGGCGGATGATGCGCGATGAAATACCACATCGCCTTGTTGAACATCGACGGCGCCAAAAATAGAAACGTGGGCGTGGTGACCGTAGCTCGGCACGTGTTTTTGATTTCCTACTTCTGCCCATGTCGTACGTAGCGCTTGATA
>NZ_JAHZOE010000009.1:0-86383 GCF_019448545.1 Anoxybacillus sp. ST4
TGTCCATGGCAGCGATGTCATCTTTTGTGGCCATACGTTGCTCAATGCTAATGATGTCATCTTTCGTGGCCATCGTTTGTTCGATGTGCTCGATTCGCTTGTCCATGGCAGCGATGTCATCTTTTGTAGCCATGCGTTGCTCAATGCTTGCGATGTCATCTTTTGTAGCCATGCGTTCACGCAACAATGCGAGCTCATCGAAAATACGTTTGAGCATATCATCCATGTTTACTCACCTCCCCGAAAAAATTATATCATCACATGAAAAAGAAATCGACAAAAAAAGGATGCCCCCAATGGGAGGCACCCGAATGTTTAATAGTTTAAATCAATGCGAATTCCTTTGACGCTATATAAAATATTTTCAGCGATATTTGTCACATGGTCGCCAGCGCGCTCTAAGTTGCGCGTGATGAACGACAATTGTGTAATTTGGTTTGTAAACTCTGGCTTTTCGCTCATTAAGTCAATTAGTTCTTGAATAATTTTCCCTTGTAATTCGTCTACTCGATCGTCTTCAAGCGCAATGCGTTTCGCTTCCTCAACGTCATCGTTATGGAACGCATGAAGCGCATGATCTAACATTTCGTTGACGATCGCCGCCATTTCAGGAATGTGGACGATTGGTTTCACATGCGGTTCTGTGCCGATAAATTTGACCGATTTTGCGATATTGACCGCAATGTCACCAATGCGCTCGACATCAGACGAAATTTTCAGCGCAACAATTAACCGACGTAAATCAGATGCGACTGGTTGTTGTTTTAAAATCGTCATAATTGCCAGTTCGTTAATTTCGCGCTCGAGTTCGTTAATTTTTTTATCGTTTTCGATAATTTCATCTGCTTTTGTAATATTTTGCGTTTGTAACGCTTCAATCGATTCGTGTAGCGCTTGTTGGGAAGCGGATACCATCGTCATTAATTTTTCGCGCAGTTGTTGAAGCGCCGCATCAAAAGTTGAACGTTTTGTCATGTTGAATCACCTAACTTTTTTGTTGTTATTATATCCTGAAAACAGTTCACAAATAAAGCATAATTTTTTTATAGAATGAATATATGTTTTATGGTATATTGTTAGGCGTACAATTGAAGAAGAATTCTGCGCATAGCGCAGGAGAGGTTCTAGAACACCCTCTATAAAAAAACTAGGGATCGCTATGTCCGTAGGGGGATAGCTTTTTTGTTTTAGAACGCTCTTTCTTCTCACGATGTTAGAAAGGGGAGCGAAAGATGAAAAAAGAAAAAGCAGTCGTCGTGTTTAGCGGCGGCCAAGATAGCACGACTTGTTTATTTTGGGCGAAAAAGCATTTCGCTGAAGTCGAAGCTGTAACGTTCGATTACAATCAACGCCACCGGCTTGAAATTGACGTTGCCGCATCGATCGCAAAGCAGCTGGAAGTGCCACATACGGTGCTTGATATGTCGCTATTACATCAACTAGCGCCAAACGCGTTAACGAGAAGCGACATCGCGATTGAACAAAAAGAAGGAGAGCTGCCATCGACGTTCGTTGATGGACGCAATTTATTGTTTTTATCATTTGCAGCCGTGCTTGCCAAACAAAAAGGGGCACGCCATCTCGTCACAGGGGTATGCGAAACAGATTTTAGCGGCTATCCAGATTGTCGCGATGTATTTATTAAATCGTTAAACGTGACGCTCAATTTAGCAATGGATTACGAATTTGTCATTCATACGCCGCTCATGTGGCTCAATAAAGCGGAAACGTGGAAGCTTGCCGATGAGTTGGGAGCGCTTGAATTTGTGCGCACGAAAACGCTCACGTGCTACAACGGCATCATCGCAGACGGCTGCGGCGAATGCCCGGCGTGCGTGTTGCGCAAGCGAGGTTTTGAACAATATATGAATGAAAAGAAAGGAGCATATGCGCAATGATCCAACAAATTTATCCGCAAGTGATACACCCGTTTCGCTATGAATTAAATAAAGATATGCAAATTGCTGCGGCGCACTTTATTCCGCATGAAGCGGCCGGGCAATGTGCGAACATGCACGGACATACGTATTTTATAAACATTACTGTTGCAGGTGACGAGCTGGATGATTCGGGCTTTTTGATTAACTTTCAACAGTTAAAAAAGCTTGTGCACAACCGTTTTGATCATACGGTGATGAACGACCATAAAGACGTATTTAGCGATACAGACGCTGAACATTTTCCAACGACAGAAGTGGTAGCGCGAAAAATTGCGGAAATCGTTCAAGAACATTTAGATACGTTGCCGAATAAACCGACATGCGTTCAAGTGTTTGTGCGGGAGTCCCCGACAAGCTATGTCGTATATCGTCCGAAAGCAGGGAAACAATAATGGAGCGCATTCCGGTCATTGAAATTTTCGGTCCGACGATTCAAGGCGAAGGAATGGTCATCGGACAGAAAACGATGTTTGTCCGCACGGCAGGATGCGACTATCGTTGCCGTTGGTGCGATTCGTCGTTTACGTGGGACGGTTCAGCAAAAGATGAAATCAAACAAATGACGCCCGAACATATTTGGCAACAACTGAAACAACTTGGCGGGGACCGTTTTAACCATGTGACGATTTCAGGCGGCAATCCTGCGCTGCTTAAAGGGCTTTCGGCGCTCGTTGCCCATTTGAAAGAAAAAGGGGTGCGCATTGGATTAGAAACGCAAGGAAGCGTATGGCACGATTCGTTTGACGATATCGACGATTTAACGATTTCACCAAAGCCGCCAAGTTCAAACATGGAAACAAACTTTGCGACGCTTGATATGATTATGGATCGTTTAGCTACGCATCGCGGACGGGTGAGCTTAAAAGTCGTCGTGTTTAACGATCAAGATTTTTCTTATGCGACGTATGTGCATCAACGTTATCCGTCCGTTCCGTTTTACGTGCAAGTAGGCAACGATCATCTACATGAAGTAGACGATGTGACCCTTCGCCTAAACCTATTACAAAAGCTTGAATGGCTCGTTGAACAAGTCACACAGTCTAAACATATGAACGACGTTTGTGTATTGCCGCAACTGCATACGTTATTGTGGGGCAATCGCCGCGGCGTATAACTAAAGGAGGAGAAAGCGATGAGAAAAGATGAAGAACTACAAGGAGTCACGCTTCTTGGAAACCAAGGGACGAAATATGTATTCGAATACAGCCCAGACATTCTTGAAGTGTTTGATAACAAACATCCTGATCGCGACTATTTTGTAAAATTTAACTGTCCGGAGTTCACGAGCTTATGCCCTAAAACAAATCAACCAGATTTTGCTACAATTTACATTAGTTACATTCCTGATAAAAAATGTGTTGAAAGTAAGTCGCTCAAGTTATATTTATTTAGCTTCCGCAATCATGGTGATTTCCATGAAGATTGCGTCAATATTATTATGAACGACTTAATTCGCGTCATGGAGCCACGCTATATTGAAGTGTGGGGCAAATTTACGCCGCGCGGCGGCATCTCCATTGACCCGTATTGCAACTGGGGTCGCCCGGGAACGAAATATGAAAAAATGGCGGAATATCGCTTATTAAACCACGATTTATATCCGGAAAAAGTGGATAATCGCTAAGAAGGCTGGCTGATAAGTCAGCCTTAAAAAATTCATAAAAGAATAGCTAGTTTTTTTTCGCAAACGGGTATATAATGACAAATTGTTACGAACCTTTTTTTGTTTGGGGGGTCTTCATTTGAGACAAAGAACAGCTCTTGTGATCGGAGCAAGCGGGTTAGTCGGAGGCGAGCTTCTCCAACGATTGCTTCGCTCAGAGCATTATGAACGGGTGACGGTGTTTGTTCGAAAGCAACTGGCGTGCGAGCATGAAAAATTACAACAAGTTGTCGTTGATTTTGACAACATCGAACAATACGAACAATATTTTCATGTCGACGATGTATTTAGTTGTTTAGGGACGACGATGAAAAAAGCAAAAACAAAACAACAATTTATTAAAGTCGATTACGAATATACGTTGCGAGCGGCAAAACTAGCGGAAAAATGCCACGTCAAAACGTTTTTATTCGTTTCTGCGATCGGGGCGGATCCGCATTCGATGTTTTTTTACAATCGCGTCAAAGGAGAAACGGAAGAAGCGTTGCAGCGGCTTACGATTCGCTCGTTACACATTTTTCGCCCATCGTTATTAACAGGAGAGCGACAAGAGTTTCGCCTCGGTGAAAAAACAGCGGAATGGCTTTCTCACGGTTTTTCGTTTGCGTTCGTTGGCAAATGGGAAAAATATAAACCGATCGCTGCAAAACAAGTGGCGGAAGCAATGTATTATGCTGCGCTTTCAGAAAAACAAGGAGTATACATTTACGAATGTAGCGAAATGAAAGGTCAATGTGAACAACAAAGAGGGCTGTCTCATCAACAATAAGCAGCCCTCTTTTCGTTACTCTACAATTTTGTAGTTTTTATGGTTGACGACTGTTCGTTCTTGTAAGTCGAGTTCTTTGTAGTTATCCATGTACGTTAAGTCGACAATAACTGAATTTTCGTTTACTTTTTCAACGATTCCCCGCAACCCATTTTTAAATTCAATGACATCGCCAATTTGCGCTTTTTTCATTGAAAATCCCCTTTACTTTTGAATTTTTAAACCTTTTTTCTATTTTGCATGATTTTTCCTCGTTCGTAAAGGGCATTTTCAACTATTTTTAACGATGTGGCCCATACGGCATGTACGGCCACATCGGTGCCCCGCAACCGCCTGGCATCATGTGTTGCGGCATCATTTGTGGCATCGGCATTGGCTGCATTTGTGGCATTCCTGGCCACATCGGTCCCATCGGCATGCCACAGCCACAATCGCTCGGCATCATTTGCGGCATTTGTTGTGGAATCATTTGTGGCACCGGCATCGGTTGCATTTGTTGCGGCATCATTTGTGGCATCGGCATTGGCTGCATTTGTTGCGGCATCATTTGTGGCATCGTCTGTGGCATCGGCATCATTTGTTGATCTAATCGGAAATCTTCATACATATTCCAGTCATTCATCGTTCATCTTCCTTTCTTTCATTTAGAATCCACCAACATTGTATGTGCATTTTTTATAGACGTGTGTCAATATAACAAAATTAGGCATTCACACATTGTATTGACATGTATCGTTCAGCGCGTTAAAACAAAGAGGGAGGGATGAACGTGACTGAACAAGAAGCGAAGCAACTTCTTCAACAATTGCGCACACGCGACATTCCGCATGTGCTTGTAAAAAAAGAACATTTTTTAACGTTTCGTCATGTGCTCGTCCAGCAAGAAGATTTTAAACATTTTCGCGGCGTCGCCCAGCGTGGCGGCGATGTCGTGTACTACTATATGGATGAGCCGCGCAGTTAACGTATCGTTTAAGCTTTTTGACGGCGGACAGGCGCCATTGTTTTACGGCATTTATACTTACGCCTTCTTCGTCGGCAATTTGTTTTAACGTTTTTCCTTCGATCACATGACGAATAAGCCATATGCGCTCGCGCGGCGTTAAATATTGCAGCGCATCTTCCCATACGATGTTGGCAAAAAAATCGACATCTTCTTTTAGCACATATTCTTCTGGCAACGGAACATATGTGTTTTTCGTTTCTTTGCGCAGTTGTGATACGATGCGCCAGCGAATCATTTTAAATGCGAACGTACAAAAGGACCCTTTCGTTTCGTCGTATCGCTCATATGCTTCCCAAAGCGCGATTAAACCGATTTGCATATATTCATCGACATGACGGCGAATATGCAACTTGCGAATCATATAGGAAATGAGCGGGCGATATTGCTCCACGACCGTTTCAAATGACATGTGTGCTTCCTTTCCCGAAAGCGCGCTCTCGATGATTCCGCGGTACATTTAGCTTATCAAAGCGGCTCGCTTAGCGCGAATCGAAAAATAGTCCGAACGAACGGTTGACATGTATGCATATACATTATATTCCTTAAGGAAATGGGGAAAATGGGGCGGAAAACGGCGGGAAAATGGAGCGTTTACTAAAAAATGTTTTGAACAATGGAAAAATTTTGTGATATGATAATAAAAAATGGAAAGGCATGAGTGAGAGATGAAAATTAGAAAAGCAACGATTGATGAACGATCGTCACAACAAAACGTGTACATTTATGAAAATAAAAAAGAGCAATATATCGTTGTTGCGATTCCGTATTTGGAATGGTCTGTGCAAGTGACTTATGCCGATTTGGCCAACATTGAATCACGTTTACAACAATCGCTTGCGAACGTATTAGAAGAACAATATATTTCACCGCTTGCCATGAAGCTCGCCCAATGGATGCGGGAAATGTAAAAAGAAAGGTCTCGTTGTCAAATGAAATACGCCGTTTTCCTCTATGTTATTGTTAGTTTCGCTTGGATCATATTGACCGACTTGTATGTAGACAAATTGCCTATTCCACAACATATTGCACCGCACGTACAAACGATCAAAGGCTCGCTTTTTGTCGTGCTATCGGCGGTATTTATGTATATCGCCTTAAAAAAACATCGCGCGTTAAAGCAAATGAGCGAAAGGGAGCAAGAATTGTTGACGCTCATTCATGCGATGCCTGATTTCGTATCGTTTAAAGATGGACAAGGACGCTGGCTAAGAGTGAACGAATTTGGGTTGAAGCTATACGGGCTCGAGCATGTCAATTATAAAGGAAAAACAGATGCCGAACTGGCGGAATATACCCCTCATTTTCGCGAAGCGTTACTTTATTGCATCGATTCGGACGAAGAAGCGTGGCGGGCGAAAACGGTGACGCGTGCGGAAGAATCGTTTTCAATGCCAAACGGTGAAGTGAAAACGTTTGACGTCATTAAAGTGCCGCTATTTTACGAAAACGGAAAACGAAAAGGGCTTGTCGTCATCGGGCGCGACATTACGCAACAAAAAGTGGCGGAGCAGCTGTTATTGAAGAAAGAAAAACTATCGGTCATCGGCGAATTGGCGGCAGGCATCGCCCACGAAATTCGCAACCCGCTCACATCGATTAAAGGCTTTTTACAAATGATGAAAGAAACGAAACAAGTAGATGAGCGGTTCGTGCAAATTATGTTAGACGAAATTGAGCGCGTGAATCAAATCGTCACCCAACTTCTCGTGCTCGCTAAGCCGCAAATGAAAGCGTATAAACCACTTCATTTAAACGATGTCATCGATTACGTCATCGAGCTGTTTACGTACGAGGCGATTTTGCAAAACGTGCAAATCAAATACGGACCGCGCACGACAGCGATCGTGTACGGCGATAAAAATGAGCTCATTCAAGTCGTCGTCAACGTGGTAAAAAACGCACTCGAAGCGATGCCGAAAGGGGGAGTGCTTACGATCGCAACGGGAGACGAAGACGATCGCGTCCATCTTGTTATTGAAGATACAGGAAAAGGCATTGAACAAGAACGGTTGAAACATATCGGGGAACCGTTTTATACGTTAAAAGAAAAAGGCATGGGTCTCGGCTTAACGACGAGCATGAAAATCGTTCATGAACATAAAGGAACGATGCACATCGAAAGCAAAGTCGGCAAAGGAACGAAGGTTCATATCGTGTTGCCGCTTCATAAAAATGACCCGTCGTAACAACGGGTCATTTTTATCATCATTGTATCCATGTCGTGAGCTCATCAATCGGTAAACGGTACGACGAATGGGCAGGAGCGGCCGCTTTTCCAACCGTAATAAGCATAACAGGGACGTACCGGCTTGGAATGTTGAAAGCGTCCATGAACGCTTTCGTGTCGAAGCCGCCGATGGCGCACGTATCAAAGCCTTCCGCTTTCGCTGCCAACATGAATTGCATGGCAGCTAACGACGCGTTTGTGAAGGCGGCGTCGCGGGCATATTGCGCATTCGTATAGGCGCTTTCAATTTGTTTAGCGAGCGTTTCTTTAATGTCTTTCGTCATCTTTCCTTCTGCAACGAGCGGATCGTACACCGCATCTGTTTTTTGATGAGCTTGTAAGTCCCCGAGCACCGCAACGACAGCTGATGCATCAACGATTTGTCGTTGTTTGTAGGCGATCGGAAGCAGTTTTTGTTGCGCTTCTTTTCCGAAGATGACGACGAAATGCCAATGTTGCAAATTCCAAGCGGACGGGGCTTTCCCTGCCGCCTGTAAAAGCTCCGTTAATTGTTCTTTTGAAATTGAGGCGTTCGGGTCATATTGACGAACCGATTTTCGTTGTTCAATAACTGAAAGCATATATATCCTCCTTGTTGTAAACCAAAATAATGTTTCTTACTTTTTGTTAGTTACAGATGTTATATTAATTTAGTTACATTTTGTTTGTCAAACTTTATGCATAAAGGTGATGAATCGATGGAACATTCGCACGTTTGTCCGAAAATTGAAGCGGCATTTCAACTGCTTGGGAAGCGATGGAACGGACTTATTATTCACGTCTTATTTCGCGGTCCGCTTCGTTTTAAAGATTTAGCAGAAAGCATTCCCGACATTAGTCAAAAAATGTTGACGGAACGACTAAAAGAATTGGAAGAAGAACAAATTGTCGTTCGCCACGTATACCCAGAAAAACCTGTCCGCATTGAATATGAACTAACAGAAAAAGGGAAAGATTTGCATATCGTAATGGAAGCTGTCCAAACGTGGGCAGAAAAATGGGTGTAGTCCCTAACCTTTTGCGGCCGTCGTTGCGATAGTAATAGGTGAAAGGAGGGGAGAGGCGTGATTCAACGTTCACAACTTCGGTTAACGTTTGAAGTCGGGGTGACGGAAACGGGCAAGCCGATGTATAAAAATAAAACGTACGTCATTAAACCGAACGCAACGGAAAGCTCGCTCGTCTCTGTCGCTCAAGCGCTTGCCTCTTTGCAAAGCGCTCCGCTCGTTCACGTATATCGCACCGATGTGCACGTATTAGGCGAATAGGGGGGATAAGAAGTGAAAACGCTCGAATTGCAGTTTGTAAATGAGGAAGGAAAGACCGTTCGTTTGACGATTGACGAACCGCGTGAACATGTGACGCAAGCGGAAATTGCTAACGTGATGGACGTCATTATTGCCGCAAACGTCTTTCCATCGAGCGGAGGCGACTTGATTGCGAAAAAGGGAGCGCGCCTCATTGACACAACTGTGACACAATGGACGTTTGCTTAAACGGTGCAAGGTGTCCCGTAATCGGGGCACCTTGTTGTATATAAGTTAAAACAGGAAGGAAGGAGAGAAGATGGAAGCGTATTTGTCGATTCTTTCCGATGTCGGTTTTCCGATTGCGGTGACGTTTTATTTGCTGCATCGGATTGAAGGCAAATTAGATGCCGTCATCGACTCGATTCGTACGTTAGGCGAGCAATGGAAAACACCTAGCTAAATGGGTGTTTTCTTTTTATTTGCAATTTGTTAACATAAATACATAAACAAGTGCTTTATGTGAGTTAAGGGGGATCATCCATTGTTTAAACGAAAACAACAGCGCAACGACCAACTTGAAGCGATTTTACAAATGAAAGAAGAACCGATTCGTCTCCATGATACAACGGTGCAACGCCAGCTTGCGCTCATTGGCATGACGACAAAAGATGTCGCGATTTTACGCTATGTTCAGCCATACATCGAAGCAAACATTGCGCGCATCGTTGACGCGTTTTACGGTGCGCTTCAAAAAGAAAGCCATTTGCTTTCGATTATTCAACAACATAGCTCGATTGATCGATTGAAGCAAACGTTAACGGTGCACGTAAAAGAAATGTTTAGCGGAACGATCGATGAAGCGTTTATTGAAAAAAGGCGTCGCGTTGCTCAAGCACACGTCCGCATCGGCTTAGAGCCGAAATGGTATATCGCTTCGTTTCAACATTTGCTTGAGGAAATGTGGGAAGTGGTCGGTGAACATTTTGAACGTCCATCGTATGTAAGGGCGGTTATGAAGTCAATCGCAAAAATGTTAAACGTTGAACAACAGCTCGTGCTTGAACAATACGAACGAGAAAGTGAAGCGCTTCGGATGCAAATGGAAGCGTTAAAGCAGCAAATGAAAGAGCAAGTGAAATTGTCGCTGCAACAGCTCAGTCGTTTGTCTGAAGAAGTAAGCGCTTCCGTCGCGTCGCTGAACGCGCAAGCAGCCGACATTTCTAAAGCGGCGCAAGAAGCGTCTGCTGTGGCGCTTGCGAACGCGGAAAAGTCAACGACAGGCAAGCAGCGGCTCCAAACACAAGTGGAAAACATGTTGCACATGGACGAAAAAATGAAACAAATTGAAGCGAATATGGACAAGCTTCAGGAAGCGATGCATGAAATCGAACATATTGCTTCACTCGTCACATCCATTGCGGATCAAACGAATATGCTCTCGCTCAACGCGTCCATTGAAGCGGCGCGGGCAGGGGAGCACGGGAAAGGGTTTGCGGTCGTCGCTGATGAAGTGCGCAAACTTGCGACGCAAACGAAACAATCCGTCGCTGACGTTTCGCGCGTATTAAGTGACATTCAATACCATCTCGCTACGATGGCACAATCACTACATGAAACGTCACGTTCGATGACCGACAGTGCAAATCGAATAAAAATGATTGACTCGTTTTTCGATGAGTTTGCTGCTGCGCTCGAACAAATTTGTCAATATAGTGTTCGCATTGACGATGAAATGAAAGCGTGCGTACAAGCGGTGGGCGACATTCATGAAGCGATCGCGCACGTCTCCGCGTCAGCAGACGAGCTAGAAGGACTAGCGAGTGAATTATAATTTACTTTTTTGTTTTTTCCTCATGCTTTTCGATTTTACGAATGTATTGTCTCGGTTGAAACGGCTCATAATGTCTTTCGTTTACCGTCGCGTAAATGGAAGGCTCAATTTTTTTCTCCACTGTTTCATAGTTATCGATCATGATGGTCAACATAAGGAAAAGAATCATCGCGTTACTCCTTTCTTTTTTTATCATTTATTGTGAAAAAAAATGAAACTTTTTATACATATGACTCGTACAAAAAAGAGGATTGCTATGTCAGAAGGAGGTTGATTTTTTTATGTCAACATTACATATGACGATGTTGGCGCCATTTTTGATGGCGATACTTGTTCCGCTTTTATACAAATTTGTTCGTTCGCTTCATGTCGGATGGTTTGTTCTTCCACTCCCTATCGCGCTATTCATTTATTTTTTGTCTTACATGGACGAAGTGCGCAAATATGAAGTTGTTCGAGCAACGATGCCTTGGATTCCGTCGCTCGACATTTCGTTCGACGCATATGTCGATGGATTAAGTTTGTTGTTTGCCCTATTGATTACCGGAATCGGTTCGCTCGTTGTACTGTATTCCATTTACTACTTACAAAAAGGAAAAGAACAGCTTGGCAACTTTTACGTCTACTTGCTTTTATTTATGGGCGCGATGCTTGGGGTCGTGTTATCCGATCACCTCATTGCGTTATACGTCTTTTGGGAGTTGACGTCCATTTCGTCGTTTTTGCTCATCGCTTATTGGTATAAACGTGATCGTTCGCGCTACGGGGCGCAAAAATCGATGTTTATTACAATGTTTGGTGGATTGCTTATGCTCGGGGGATTTGTTGCCCTTGCCATCGCAGGTGGGACGTATAGCGTTCGTGAGCTCATGCAAGTCTCGTTAACAGAACATGCCCTCTTTATTCCTGCACTTTTCCTTATTTTGTTTGGTGCTTTTACGAAGTCAGCCCAATTTCCATTTTATATTTGGTTACCTGACGCGATGGAAGCACCAACGCCTGTTAGTGCATATTTGCATTCAGCGACAATGGTGAAAGCAGGCATTTATTTAATTGCGCGCTTGACACCTATTTTTGCCGTATCTTCTCTTTGGGTTTGGACAGTTGCGCTCGTCGGGCTTGTAACGTTATTTTGGGCATCGTTTTTAGCATCGAAACAAACCGATTTAAAAGCAATTTTAGCGTATTCGACCGTCAGTCAGCTCGGGCTTCTTACGTCGCTTTTAGGCGTCGGAGCGCTTGCGTTTCATTACGATTGGATGGAAGAAAACGTATTTATGGTTGCGGTGTTAGCAGCGATTTTTCATTTGTTTAACCACGCGACGTTTAAAGGTAGTTTATTTATGGTTGTCGGCATCGTCGATCATGAAACGGGTACGCGTGACATTCGACGGCTTGGCGGATTAATGACGATCATGCCGATCACGTTTACAATCGCATTGATCGGCTCGCTTTCGATGGCAGGCTTGCCACCATTTAACGGCTTTTTAAGTAAAGAAATGTTTTTTACCGCCATGTTGCGTGCAAAAGACGTACAAGCATGGGCCGTTATTTTACCCGTTGTTGCTTGGGTAGCGAGCATTTTTACGTTTTTATACAGCGTATTGTTATTGAGTCGAACATTTTTTGGAACGTACAAGCCACATTTATTAGAAAAAGAAGCGCATGAAGCGCCGCTTGGCATGCTCGTTGCACCGATCGTGTTAGCGTCGCTCGTTGTAGTCATTGGCATTGTGCCGAACGTGTTATCTCACTCTGTGTTAGGACCAGCGGTATATGCGGTATTGTACGGATTGTTTGCACCAAACGAACAAATCGATATATACATTTCGCATTGGCACGGTTTTACCCCTGAGCTTTTTATGACGATTGGAGTGTTATTGCTCGGAATGCTGCTGTATCGCACGTTTTCGAAATGGAGCGGACTATATAATCGCTTCTCCGAACGCATGTCTTTAAATTTCGTTTATGACCAATCGTTCATTTGGATGGAAAGGGGATCACAGTCGCTCATGTCGCGCATCATGACCGGCTCGATGCGCACGTATTTAGTGTACATTTTTACGGCGAGTGTTGCTTTGCTTCTGTTTACGGTCGGTTTGAAAAAACAATGGCATATCGATTTAAGTCATTTGGCGTCTGTGCGAGTGTATGAAATCGTATTGGCAGTTGCTATGGTCGTTGCAACAGTGACAATAGTTGTTGCTAAATCGCGTTTAACAGCGATCGTTTCACTAGGGGCAGTCGGTTATGGGGTTGCGCTGTTTTTCGTTCTGTTTCGCGCGCCTGATTTAGCGTTGACGCAGCTTGTGATCGAAACGATTTCCGTTGCGCTCTTTTTACTTTGTTTTTATCACTTGCCGAAGTTTAGCAAAAAGCGTGAGAGCGTGCGCTTTCATTTAGGGCATGCACTCATTTCCATTGCGGTCGGAGTGACGGTCAGCGTCATTGCCTTTTTAGCTTACGCAGGAAAGCATTTCGATTCGATTTCACAATATTATGTGGACAATACGTATGAAAAAGCGGCCGGGAAAAATATGGTTAACGTCATTTTAGTTGATTTCCGTGGCTTTGATACGTTGTTTGAAATATGTGTGTTAGCGATTGCTGCTCTAGGTATTTACGCAATGGTGAAATTGCGGCTAGCGAAGGAGGATGAAAAATGAGGCGAAATGATGTCATTTTGCGAACAATCACAGCTGTCGTCGTACCAATCATCGTTTTATTTTCCGTCCGACTGTTTTTTGCTGGGCACTATTATCCGGGCGGTGGATTTATTGGGGGATTGATGACTGCTGGTGCGATCGTGTTATTACTTCTTGCTTTCGATATTGAAACGGTTCGTAAAATGATTCCGATCAATTATAAATGGCTAGTCGCAATCGGACTATTGTTTGCAGTTGGGACAGGAGTCATGAGCATGTTTCTCGGCCGCCCATTTTTAACGCATGCGTTCGAATACGTTCATTTGCCGTTGCTTGATTATACTTCTCTTCATACAGCTGTGCTGTTTGATTTAGGAGTTTACTTTGTCGTTATTGGCGTGACGATGATTATTATCGAAACGATAGGGGAGAGTGACTAATGGAACTGGTTATGATTGTCGTCATCGGTTGTTTATTTACCGCTGCGACATACTTGTTGCTCAGCAAAAGTTTGCTCCGTATTATTATCGGGACGGGTTTGCTCAGTCATGGTGCCCATCTTTTATTGTTAACGATGGGTGGTTTAAAAGTTGGAGCGCCTCCGCTTTTAGGGGAGAAGGCGGCACGATACGTCGATCCGTTGCCGCAAGCACTCATTTTAACGGCAATCGTCATCAGTTTTGGAGTAACAGCGTTTTTCTTAGTGTTGGCGTACCGTTCGTACCAAGAAATTGGAACAGATCATATAGAAGGGATGAAGGGAGATGAATAACCTCCTGCTTTTACCGATTGTTATTCCGCTTGTCACAGCCATTACTCTTATTTTCTTTCCGAAGCACGTGCTTTGGCAACGGATGATTTCTTTCATATCGACATGTAGTTTAATTGTTGCAAGCGGCGTGTTGTTGTACCGTGTGCATATAGACGGTATTCAAACGTTGAATCTTGGCAATTGGCCAGCTCCATTCGGTATTACGCTCGTGTCTGATTCGCTGTCCGCTTTGCTCGTATTGACGACGAGCATCATCGCGCTCGCTTGTTTACTATATTCGTTTTATGCGATTGGGCATAAGAGAGAGACGTTTTATTACTATTCATTTTTTCAATTTTTAATCGTCGGTGTGAATGGGGCGTTTACGACAGGTGATTTGTTCAACTTGTTCGTCTTTTTTGAAGTGATGCTTATGTCGTCTTACGTGCTGTTTGTGCTCGGAGGCACGAAAATACAGCTGCGTGAAGCGATTAAATATACGCTTGTGAACGTTATTTCTTCGGCGCTATTTGTCGTTGGAGTCGCGTATTTATATGGAGTAACAGGTACGTTAAATATGGCGCATTTAGCGGAGCGTATAAGCGAAATAGGAATGTCGCCTATTTTAACGGTTATTGCGGTATTGTTTATTATCGTATTTGGTTTAAAGGGAGCGATTTTTCCGCTATATTTTTGGCTTCCAGCAGCCTATTACGCCCCGCCTACCCCGATATTAGCCTTGTTTGGAGGTTTGTTGACAAAGGTTGGTGTGTACTCGATTTTGCGCACGTTTACGCTTTTATTTACGAGTGATGTCGGCTACACGCATACGTTGCTCGCTTGGCTTGCGCTCGGCACGATCGTCATCGGTGTCATTGGAGCAGTTGCATATAACGATATGCGCTATATCGTCATTTACAATATTATCGCTGCAGTCGGCGTTATGATTTTTGGGGTAGCGATAATGACGCCAGAAAGTTTAGAAGGAACGATTTTTTACATGTTGCAAGATATGGTCATGAAAGCAACATTATTTTTACTAGTCGGTATTGTTTTTTCCATCACTAGTTCAAATAACATTCGTTCATTTTCGGGGTTAATGTCGTCGTATCCGCTGCTTGGGTGGTCATTTTTTATCGTTGCATTGTCGCTTGCGGGCATTCCGCCGCTTAGCGGATTTATCGGGAAGTTATTAATTGTGAAAGCAAGTTTTCATGCTGGTTTGCTTTTCGAGGCAATTGTCATCTTATTGTCCAGCTTGCTCGTGTTGTATTCGGTCATGAAAATATTTATGAACGGCTTTTGGGGTGAGGAAAAAGGATTTGAAAGAAAGCCGCTCGATGGACGATTCGTTCCTGTATTGTTGCTTCTCGTTTTATCTATTGCATATGGAGTTGGAATTGAATTTATCCGTCCGTTTGTCGTCGACGCGGTTAACGTGTTAGCGGATCCGAATATGTACATTCAAGCGGTGTTAAAGGAGTAGAAAGCGATGGCATTTCAAATTTTATTAAACGTCTGTTTAGCGTTCGTCTGGATGTTTTTAACCGTTTCATTTAACGGAGCGTCGTTTATTATCGGGTACGTCATCGGGTTGCTGATCGTTTTTATGTTGCGCCGATTTTTCCACTCGCGCTTTTATCTCGTTCCGGTGTTTGTCATCATGAAGCTGCTTTTTATTTTTCTTAAAGAGCTCGTTTTATCAAACATCGCTGTGTCAAAAGTAGTCATGAAGCGCTCGTTAAACATTCAACCTGCCATTTTTGCTTTGCCGACAGAGTTGAAAAAGGAATGGGAAATTACGGTGTTAGCGATGCTCATTACGCTCACGCCAGGTACGCTCGTTTTAGATGTATCTGATGATGGCAGCACGTTGTATATTCACGCCTTAAATAGTCCAGATGTGCATGAAGCGATTCAAAGCATTAAGCAATCGTTCGAAAAAACGATTATGGAGGTGAGCAAATGATTTGGAACGTAGCTCTCGTCATTCTTTCGCTCGCGATGATCGGCTTTTTATATCGCGTTGTCAAAGGTCCGAGCACAGCAGATCGCATTATTGCGCTCGATGCGATGGGCATTACGCTTGCTGGAATGGTAGCCATCGTCTCCATGCTGTTAAATACGAGCGCGTTTTTAGACGTCATTTTGCTCATCGGTATTTTAGCGTTTGTCGGTACGGTCGCGTTTGCGAAGTTTTTAGAGAAAGGGGTTGTCATCGAACGTGGTGATCGCGATCGCTAATGTGCTTGTCGTAGCGCTTGTTTTGCTCGGCGCGTTGCTTACGCTATTGTCTGCGCTCGGCGCGATTCGTTTGCCCGATGTATATACGCGCAGCCACGCCATCAGCAAAAGCACGACGCTTGGCATCATGTGTATTTTAATTGGTGCTTTTTTACATTTTTTTATCGAAAATCACCATTTTAACTCACGTCTTTTACTTGGCATCGTGTTTATTTTTATGACATCTCCTGTTGCGGCTCATCTCATTAGCCGCGCTGCGTATTACACAAACGTGCCGCGCTGGGAAGGAACGGTTCGTGATGATTTAAAAGAAAAAGCTGGCGGAAAATAACCGTCAGCTTTTTTATGCAAAATATGAGCGGATGATCGTGTTGAGCTCTGCATCATGTTTCGTCGGAATTTGATGTCTTGCCCCGCCCACGTACACGATACGAACATCGTGAGCATGTTGTTTGAATATACGCCCATACGCATGCATGTAATAATCGCGCGCCCCGTATATGAGTAAAATCGGGCAACGAAGCTCGTGCAAGCGGTCGGTAGAACGGTAATGAAGACCTGCGACGTACATTTCATACAATCGCTTTCTGTCGCTTAACCGAACGTATTCAGAAATCATTCGTTGTTCTTCTTTCGTCTTGCCATGAGATGTTCCGAGCACGTTTGCTAAAAGCGACATTCCATGCCATTTCACCCCATATATTCCTAATAAAAATTCGCCATATAGTAGCGGCGTGCATACTTCAGAAAAGCCCCCGATCAGTACGAGCGCCTTCACTTGATGCGGATATTGCAACGCAAAATGTTGGGCGATCGAACCGCCATTAGAATAACCACAGACGATCGCTTCTTTCAGTTCGAGATGGTTGAACAACTCGTGTAAATCGCTTGCTAATACGTCCATTGTAATCGGTTTGTTTCCTTTTCCGCTTTTTCCGTTTCCTCTTAAATCGTACGTCACGACTTCAAATAAAGAGGCAAGTTCGCGTTGACGATGAAACGTTACGCTTCCCATGCCGGGAGGATGAACGAATACGAGCGGCGTTCCGCTTCCGTTAACCTCATAGTACAAAGGAACGGAATGTTCGACAAATGTATAAGGCATCTCACATCTTCCTTTCATTTTCATACGTATAGTATGCGAAAAAAGGCCGATCATTTATGCTTATTTCAATTTAATGGAAGAATAGTTTGAAAATATACGGTTAATAGATTAATAGTTTCATGTTATGATATGAGCAAGGAAGCGCTTCAAAAAATGAAAAAAGGAGTTTGGCACGATGAAAAAGACGATTGTAGCTGGAGCGGTATTATCGACGTTATTTTTAGGGGAAAAAGCGGTTGATGCGGCACAATATACAGTTAAGTCGGGCGATTCGTTATGGAAAATTGCCCAAACGTTCCGCACATCGGTCAATGAATTAAAAACGTTAAACCAATTACCGACAGACATCATTTATGTTGGACAAGTATTGCAAGTGCCTGATGCGAATGCGCAACCAACGGCACCTGTGACACAACCGACAGCGCCAACGACACAAACAACAACATATACGATTCAGCGAGGCGATACGTTATCGACGATCGCACGCCAATATAACACGACGGTTACACGCCTTCTCGAACTGAACCCGTCGATTACAGACGTGAACCGTATTTACGTTGGACAAACGTTAACAGTGCCAACAACAAATACAACAACAAACCAGCTCATATCGCCGACACCTGTGACACAACCAACAGCGCCGACAAATAGCGCAAGTAAATCGTATATTGTCCAACCTGGCGATACGTTGTCAACGATTGCGCAAAAATTTAACGTGACGGTAAACGATTTACTCGCACTAAATCCAACGATTACAAACGTGAACTTTATTCGCGTTGGCCAAACGATTAACGTACCGCTTTCATGGGAAGAACGGGCGAATGCAATCATTGAAACAGGAAAAAAATATATCGGAGCAGCATATTTGTTCGGAGCGCCAACGACGCGCACAGACGTTTTTGATTGCTCGTCGTTTACGTATCGCGTATATAGCGAAAACGGTATAACATTGCCGCGCACATCGCGCGAACAAGCGATGGTTGGAACAGAAGTGCCGCTTGCGAGCGTGCGCAAAGGTGATTTAATCTTTTTTGATACAGATGGTGATGGAATTATTAACCATGTATCTATCGTTGTAAATAGCGAAACGTTATTGCACGCTGCTACAAGCACAGGCGTGGCGTTCGCAAACATGAAGCCGTATTGGGCGCCGCGTGCGGTCAAAGCTGTTCGTCTTTTTTAATTGAAAGTGACGTGTTTGAAGATGCCTCTTACGTTTGAGGCATCTTTTCGTTTATCGTTAGCACCGTTTCAATCGCTTCATGGACGGAAGAGACGACGTAGTTTGCTTCGTTTTTCACTTGCTCGTGCGCATGTGACATGACGAAACTATGTGGGGTCAGGCGAAACATTGGGATATCGTTAAACGAGTCGCCAAAGCAAGCGACTTCCTCTCTTTTCAGTTGCAAATGATTCATAAGCAAGCGAAGCGCTTCCCCTTTGCTAATTTGTTTTGGCATAATGTCTAAACAACGAGGTTCGGAAATAAACGTATCGACATATCGATCCCATTGTTTATGAACGAACGACTGAAAGCGATTGACGACGTCTTCTTCAGCAATGACGGTAATTTTTGATGGGGAAAGGTCATGGCCGATCGCATCGAGCATCTGTTTCTTTTCAACAATATCAAAAAATAGCCGCGATCGCATATGCTCCATTTGTTCCGTTTTCGTTTCGACAAAGCTTGTATGTTCATCGCAGACGAGCACGATTGCTTCGAGCGTGCGCGCTTGTTCGTAAATGGCGCGCGCAACGGCTGGGTCAAACGCGCTACGATGAAGGAGACGATGGTCGTTCGTGTACACAAAGGCGCCGTTTTGGCTAATGCGATGAGCGTCATGGCCGATTTCTTTCACCACTTCTAAAATTTCATTGTCCATTCGCCCAGAAGCGACAGCAAAGTCGATGCCGTTTGTAATCGCGCGCACGACTGCTTCACGATCTTCCGCTTTGACGCGGCGATCGTAACCGAGCAGCGTACCGTCTAAATCGGTAACAATGAGTCGAATCATGTTTGGCAAGCTCCTTCCATTTTTATGATGAACAAAAGTTTAATCGAATACATGCATTTGTGCAACTGAAACGCCTTTTTGTCAAAAAACATTCATAGCTGTCTTGACAAAAAACATCGCATTTCCATTGACGTAGCTTTGTTCGTTTCGTAACATTGAAAGTAATGTAAACGTTTTTAAAGGGGCCAAGTGCTGTTAAAATGTTTTTATAAAAAATTGTAAAACTCTATATACAAATTGTAAAAAAAAGTATGGCATTATTGTATATAGAGAGGTGATGATGAAGTATTATAGTATAGGCGAGTTTGCTAAACTAATAGGCAGAACTGAATAAACCTTGAGAAATTGGGATAAGAGCAATAGATTAAAACCAGCTTATGTTGCTCCGTCTGGATTTAGGTATTATTCAGAAGAACAACTTAATCATTTTCTCGGTATAAACAAAAAGCCTTTAATTAAAAAAGTAATTGGATATTGTAGAGTTTCAAGTCAAAAACAAAAAGATGATTTAGAAAGACAAATAAAATATGTCAAAGAATATATGATAGCAAAAGGATACAAATTTGAAATAATAACTGATATTGGAAGTGGAATTAATTATAATAAAAATGGTTTAAATAAACCTTGTTGATATGATTACAGATGGTGAAGTTGAAAAGATAGTAGTGCTATATAAAGGATAGACTTGTTAGATTTGGATTTGAATTAACAGAAAATATTTGTAAAAATATGGTACTAATATTAAAATAATTGATAACACAGAAAAAACTGAAGAACAAGAACTTGTAGAAGATTTAGTCCAAATAATAACAGTATTTAGTTGCAAACTTCAAGGCAAAAGAGCCAACAAAGCCAAGAGAATGGTTAAGGAGCTAACTGAAAATGATTAAAACATATAAGGTTATGCTGCTTCCGAATAACAAACAAAAAACAAAATTATTTGAGTGTGCGGGTGTTGCCAGATGGGCGTACAATTTTGCATTGGCGCAACAACAAGAAAATCATAAACAAGGTGGCAAATTTTTAAGTGATGGTGAATTAAGAAAAAGATTAACGCAGCTCAAACAGGCAAAAGAGTATAGTTGGCTCAATCAATATTCCAACAACATCACAAAACAAGCGATCAAAGATGCGTGTCAAGCCTACAAAAACTTTTTTACAGGACGGGCGAAGTGTCCAAAGTTTAAAACAAAAAAGCGAACTCGACCAAGTTTTTATCAAGATACATCCAAAATCAAAATCACCGACACGCATGTAAAACTAGAAAAACTGACGCCTTCCAAAAAGAAAAATAAACAGACATTCAATTGGATCCGCCTTGCAGAAAGAGGTCGCATTCCGCATGGAACACATGTGACATACGTCAATCCACGAATCGTGTTTGACGGACTACATTGGTTTTTAACGGTCGGTGTAGAGGAAGCGGAAGGAAAACATGAAACGTACAGCGAAGGCATCGGCATTGATTTAGGGGTAAAATCGTTAGCTACCATCAGCAATGGCATGACGTTTGCAAACATCAACCAAACACCGAAAGTGAAAAGGCTTGAAAAACAAATGAAGCGCATGCAAAGACAACTATCACGAAAGTACGAAATGAATAAAACAAAAACAGAAAGGGGGGAATTCCGTTACAGAAAAACGGAAAACATCAAGAAAATTGAGTTCCTTGTTTTAAAAAAACGCCGAAGGCTAAAAAATATACAACTTAACTATACCCATCACATCACAACAACGTTGGTGAAAGCCAAGCCAGCGTATGTCGTGATGGAGGATTTGAACACAAGTGGCATGTTAAAAAATCGCAAGCTATCGAAAGCAATCCAACAACAAACATTCCACGCGTTCAAGCGCCAAATGACGTACAAATGTGCATGGCATGGCATCAAGTTGATCGTGGCAGATCGTTTTTATCCGTCAAGCAAAAGGTGTAGCCGTTGCGGTCATGTGAAAAGCCACTTTTCTTTATCGGAACGGACGTACCGTTGCGAAGTGTGTGGGCTAGAAATCGACCGTGATCTCAACGCTAGCATCAACTTGAAACAATATGCCAAGTGAATCACCACATGTACCCATACGTTAGTGGGGAAGTAAAGCCTTCGGAGCGCCAAGCAAACGAGAGTAGCTTCGGCGAAATCGGGCGTGATGAACAAGGAAGGAAACGTAAACTTTATAAATAATTAATAGATTATTTATAAAGTTTTGTAAGTTTTCTGTAACGGCGAACTAGACGTGGAACAATCGTTTCGCATTGAAAAAGTGTTAAACAACAACGTGCTCATTGCCTCGCATCCAACGTATGATGAAGTCGTATTAATCGGAAAAGGAATTGGATTTGGCAAGAAAAAAGGGGATGTCATTGAACAAAAAGGTGTAGAAAAATGGTTCATTTTAAAAAATGAGCGTGAACAAGAACAATATAAAAAATTGTTGCCGCATGTCGATGAAGAATTTATCGGCTTAATGAACGATATCATTCACCACATTCGAACGCGGACGAACAGCTCGTTAAACGAACATATTCACGTGGCGTTAACAGATCATATTTTGTTCGCAATCAAGCGATTAGAACAAGGAATGGATATAAAAAATCCGTTTTTAGTTGAAACGAAAAGCTTATATCCGCTTGAATACGATGTGGCAGCAGAAGTCGTTAACATGTTGAATGAACGGTTGCACATCGAGCTTCCGGAAGGGGAAATCGGCTTTATTGCTTTACACATTCATAGTGCGCTAACGAATCATCAACTATCGGAAGTGAATCAACATTCGCAGCTTATTTCTCGATTAGTTTCGATCGTCGAAGAGCAGCTCAACATTCGCATCGACCGTGAAAGCATCCATTATTTACGGTTTGTCCGCCACTTGCGCTATGCGATTGAACGGGTGAAAAAAGGCGAAAAAATTGAAGAGCCAAAAAAATTGTCGAATATATTGAAAGAGACGTACCCACTATGCTATAATTTGTCGTGGAAGCTCATAAAAATTATGCAGCAAACGTTGCAGCTTCCGGTAGATGAAGCAGAAGCCGTGTATTTAACGTTGCATTTGCAGCGGTTAACTGGAAAAAGTGAATAAATGGGCACTTATCTTTACGTGTTACTGATTCGATCAGGCATGAGTAAAGAAGGCAAGAAAAGTGGTGTAACGAAATATTCGTTACATATTACCCTTTTTCTGTCATTCTTTGCTCATGCCTTTTTATTTTCTCTTATTTGCAAATGCTTACATTTGTTAGACGTCTAATGTTTTACTTCATCTACTTTTCATGCATGAACATGCCGTTTGTTGCAAACGTTAACAAGATGAAGGAGGGTTTTATATGAAAAAAGCGTTTGGTACGTTACAAAAAGTCGGTAAAGCGCTTATGCTTCCCGTTGCGATTTTGCCGGCAGCAGGTATTTTGCTTGCGTTCGGTAACGCATTGCAAAACCCAGCATTAATTGAAAAAATTCCAGCGTTAGAAACAGGCTGGGTCGAAATGGTTGCGAAAGTGATGGAGCAATCGGGTGGTATTGTGTTTGCCAACTTGCCGCTTTTATTTGCGGTAGGGGTAGCCGTCGGATTAGCTGGTGGTGAAGGGGTTGCTGGTTTAGCAGCCATCATCGGCTACTTAGTGATGAACGTCACGATGAGCGTCATTTTAGGCGTGACATCAGATCAAATCGGCACAGATCCATCGTTTGCAAACGTATTAGGTATTCCGACGTTGCAAACAGGGGTATTCGGCGGGATTATCGTCGGTATTTTAGCAGCGTACATGTACAACAAATACTTTAACATCGAATTGCCATCTTACTTAGGTTTCTTTGCAGGAAAACGTTTCGTTCCGATTGTAACAGCTGCATCGGCATTAATTCTCGGTATTGCGATGACATGGTTATGGCCGCCTGTCCAACACGGCTTAAACGCCTTCTCGCACAACATGATCGATGCAAACCGTACGTTAGCGGCATTCATTTTCGGTGTCATCGAGCGCGCATTAATTCCGTTCGGTTTACACCACATTTTCTACTCACCGTTCTGGTTTGAGTTCGGTCAATACGTCAACAAAGCAGGCGAGCTTGTGCGCGGTGACCAACGTATTTTCTTCGAACAAATTAAAGACGGTGCTGAATTAACAGCAGGTACGTTTATGACAGGAAAATTCCCGTTCATGATGTTCGGTTTACCAGCAGCTGCGCTTGCCATTTACCATGAAGCGCGTCCAGAAAACAAAAAAGTCGTTGCCGGTATTATGGCATCTGCAGCATTAACATCATTTTTAACAGGAATTACAGAACCGATTGAATTTTCATTCTTATTCGTTGCGCCAGCATTATTTGCGATCCATACAATTTTCGCTGGATTATCGTTCATGCTCATGCACATCTTAAACGTCAAAATCGGTATGACGTTCTCTGGCGGGGTTATCGACTACTTATTATTCGGTGTGTTGCCAGGACGTACAGCATGGTGGCTCGTCATTCCGGTCGGTTTAGTGTTTGCGGTCATTTACTACTTCGGCTTCCGCTTTGCGATTCGCAAATGGGATTTAGCGACGCCAGGTCGTGAAAAAGAAACGACAGACACAACAGCGACAGCGGATGCAGGCGAACTCCCGCACGAAATTTTAGCTGCGCTTGGCGGAAAAGAAAATGTCGCTCATTTAGATGCGTGCATCACACGTTTACGCGTTTCAGTAAACGATATTCAACACGTCGATAAAGATCGTCTAAAAGCGCTCGGGGCAGCTGGCGTATTAGAAGTTGGAAACAACATTCAAGCCATTTTCGGACCAAAATCAGATATATTGAAAACACAAATTAAAGATATTATGGAAGGTCGCGTGCCGACAAAAGCGGTAGAAAAAGCGAAACCATCTGTACAAGCGACAGGAGAAACAGAACAAGTCGCATCTCCATTAACAGGAAAAGTTTTGCCGCTTTCCGAAGTGCCAGATCAAGTATTTTCAACGAAAATGATGGGTGACGGATTTGCGGTTGAGCCAACAGAAGGGACAGTCGTATCGCCAGTCGATGGAACGATCGTTAACGTCTTCCCGACAAAACATGCGATCGGCATTCAATCAAAAACAGGTCGTGAAGTGCTTATCCACTTCGGCATTGATACAGTAAAATTAAACGGTCAAGGATTTGAAGCGCTCGTATCAGAAGGAACAGAAGTGAAAAAAGGACAGCCGATTTTGAAAGTAGATCTTGCATATGTGAAACAACATGCACCATCTGTTGTGACGCCAATTATTTTCACGAACTTGCAAGCAGGAGAAACGGTAAATATCGCGAAACAAGGAACAGTAACAAAAGGCGAAGACGTCGTCGTCGTTCAAAAATAATTTGCTTGCAAAATGCGTCATTTTTCGGTAAAAAAACATAGAGGGTTTTCGCCCTCTATGTTTTCAAAATATAAAGTGAGGAGATGAGCAAGATGGAAAAAACGTTTAAAGTAACAGCAGAATCTGGTATTCATGCCCGTCCAGCAACGATGTTAGTGCAAACAGCGAGCAAATTCGATAGCGACATTCAATTAGAGTACAACGGCAAAAAAGTCAACTTAAAATCGATCATGGGTGTCATGTCTTTAGGCATTCCACAAGGTGCGCAAATTACTGTTTCAGCTGAAGGTAGCGATGCAGCAGACGCGATGAACGCATTAACAGAAACGCTAGCAAAAGAAGGATTAGCTGAATAATGAAACGATTGCAAGGGATTGCTGCATCGAATGGCATTGCCATTGCGAAGGCGTACCGTTTAGAACATCCAGATTTAACAGTTGAAAAACAAACGATTGAAAACCCAGCTGAACACGTTCGCCGCTTTCAACAAGCGCTCGCTAAATCGAAAGAAGAACTTGAAGCGATTCAAGCGCATGCATTAAAAGAGCTCGGCGAAGATAAAGCGGCCATTTTCTCCGCCCATTTGCTCGTACTAAGCGACCCAGAGCTCGTGCAAGCGGTCGAACAAAAAATTGAACAAGAACGCGTGAATGCAGAATTTGCACTTCATGACGTCGCATCGATGTTCATCGCGATGTTTGAAGCGATGGATAACGAATATATGAAAGAGCGTGCAGCGGACATTCGCGACGTCACAAAACGCGTCCTCGCTCATTTATTAGGCGTTACGATTTCAAACCCAAGCATGATTACAGAAGAAGTCATCATTGTAGCTGAAGATTTAACGCCGTCGGATACGGCTCAATTAAATCGAAAATATGTGAAAGGTTTTACAACCGACATTGGTGGACGGACGTCTCACTCTGCCATTATGGCACGCTCGATGGAAATTCCGGCTGTCGTCGGAACGAAAGAAGCGACAGCGGCCATTCAAAACGGCGATGTCGTCATTATTGACGGGCTTGACGGCGAAGTGATCATCAACCCGACAGAAGAGACGATCGCACAATATGAACAAAAACGTGCCGCATTCGCTGCCCAAAAAGCAGAATGGGCAAAGCTCGTTCATGAACAAACGACGACGGAAGACGGTCACCACGTTGAGCTTGCTGCCAATATCGGGACGCCAAACGATGTCGATGGTGTACTCGCGAACGGGGCAGAAGGCATCGGCTTATACCGTACCGAATTTTTATACATGGGACGCAACGAATTGCCGACAGAAGAAGAACAGTTTGAAGCATACAAAACGGTGCTAGAAAAAATGGAAGGAAAACCGGTCGTCGTTCGCACGCTAGACATTGGCGGCGACAAAGAATTGCCGTATTTAGACCTTCCAAAAGAAATGAACCCGTTTTTAGGTTTCCGTGCGGTTCGTCTTTGCTTAAATATGCAAGAAATGTTTCGCACACAACTTCGCGCGTTGTTGCGCGCAAGCGTATATGGCAACTTAAAAGTGATGTTCCCGATGATCGCGACGTTAGACGAGTTCCGTCAAGCGAAAGCTGTTCTTTTAGAAGAAAAAGAAAAGCTTGTCGCTGAAGGTGTTGCAGTATCCGATCATATCGAAGTCGGCATGATGGTCGAAATTCCAGCAGCCGCTGTATTGGCGGATCAATTTGCAAAAGAAGTAGACTTCTTTAGCATCGGAACGAACGACTTAATCCAATATACGATGGCGGCTGACCGCATGAACGAGCGCGTATCGTATTTATATCAACCGTACAACCCTGCCATTTTGCGCCTCATTTATAACGTTATTGAAGCGGCGCATAAAGAAGGAAAGTGGGTTGGCATGTGCGGTGAAATGGCGGGCGAAGAGCTTGCTGTGCCGATTTTATTAGCGTTCGGCTTAGACGAATTTAGCATGAGTGCGACATCGATTTTACGCGTCCGCTCGCAATTAAAAAAGCTTTCTAAACAAGAAGCGGAGCGAGTGAAAGATCACATTTTATCGCTTGCGACTGCAGAAGAAGTCGTTCGTTTCGTGAAAGAAACGTTCCAACAATAAGAACCGGACGCCCCGGTTCTTTTTTTGTGGAAAAAAATCAGTACAAAACGGTCATAGACATCATATCGTAAACCTTTTATAATGAAACTACAACTTTATTAATTTTTCGACAACATTCGACATAACTAAGGGGGGTCTACATTGTTTCGGTCATTAACGATGAAATTAACGGGCTTAATGGCTTTATTATTAATTGTTGCACTTATCGCTTCACAGACGGTCAATTATGTACAAATGGCGTCTGTTATGAAAAAAGATGCAAAAGTGCGCGCTGAGGAGCTTGTGACAGGGCTTGTTGACGATATTGAACATAGCTTCGCTAGCCAAGAAGATGCGCTAAAACAATTTAGTGAAACGAAAGGTTTTAAGACGTTTACAAAAACGGAAGATGCACAACTTTGGCAAGATATCGACCAACAATTCGCGACGTTTTTAAACATTCATAAAAAAGTACAATTAGCTTACATCGGTACGGCAAACGGCAAGATGTATACGACGCCAGCTGTCGATTTGCCGCCAGATTTTGACCCGACGACGCGTCCGTGGTATAAAGCGGCCGTAGCAACACCTGATAAAGTTATTTGGACTGAGTCATACGTCGATGCGGTAACGAACGACTACATCGTCACGATCGCTAAAGCGATCGTTGAAAACGGTCAAGTGATCGGCGTGATCGGCTTGGACGTTTCATTGAATACGCTTGCAGAGACGGTTGAACAGTTCCGAGTCGGCTACAACGGCTATCCTGTCTTGTTTGACCAAAATAAATTGGCGATCGTTCATCCACAGTTTAAAGGAAAAGATATGTCTGACCATCCGGTTGTAAAAACGATGTTTGCAAAAGAACAAGGAGCTTATGAATACGAGCAAGATGGCGAAAAACGATTGCTATATTTTGCGACGATTCCAAAGTTGAACTGGAAAGTCGGTGTCGTATATAAAGAAAAAGATTTATTAGCGACGTTAACAACAATCGGAAAAACATCATGGACGATTGTTGTCATCGCGACAATGGTTGCTTCGCTTCTTATTTATGCCGTATCGCGTTCGATCGTCAAACCAATTATTCAGCTCAATGAGCGTGTGCAACAAGTGGCGACCGGCGATTTAACGGTGCGCGTTGAGCCGAAAGGAAACGACGAAATTGCCCAGCTCACGAGCCACTTTAACGACATGGTATCTCATATGCGTTCGCTTATTGGCGAAGTGGATCGTTCCGTTACGGAACTTGGCGCTGCGGCCGATCATTTAAGCGCGGTGTCTGAAGAAACGATGGCGACGAGCGAACAAGTGACGACGGCGGTGACCGATATTGCAAAAGGCGTATCAGAGCAGGCGAGCAATTTAGATGCGATGAACGACCGTATGAACGACTTATCTGAAAAAATGGGTGCGGTGACGCAATCGGCAGAACGGGTGAAGCAGCTTTCCGACGAAACGAAAGACGCAAGTTATATGGGCATTGAAAAGTTAAATGTACTTCAAGCGAAATCAGCGGAATCGCAAAATGAATTGCGCTCTGTTGAAACAGTGATCGCTGATTTAGGGGAAAAAATGAAACAAATTGGCGCCATCATTCAAACGATTACAGACATTTCTGCTCAAACGAACCTTTTAGCGTTAAACGCTTCGATCGAAGCGGCGCGCGCAGGTGAGCACGGAAAAGGATTTGCGGTCGTCGCAGAAGAAGTGCGGAAACTCGCGGAGCAATCGGCACAAGCGACAGAACAAATTCGTCAAACGATTACGTCGATTCAACAACAAGCTTCTCTTGCGACCGAAGCGGTTGACCATACGAAACAAATGAACGACCAGCAACAACAAGCGGTCAACGAAACGGCCGAGTCGTTCATGCATATTGCAACAATGATGGAACAGTTAACGTCAGCGATCGAACATATTTTTACACAAATTCATGACGTCAATGAAAATAAAGAACAAATTGTTGCAGCGTTACAAAACTTAGCAGCAATTTCAGAACAATCGGCTGCATCGGCAGAAGAAGTGTCCGCATCATCGGAAGAACAGTTAAAAGCGTTAAGCACTGTCACAGAAGCAGCAGAGCGGTTAAACGACATGAGCCGCACGTTGCAGCAATTGATTCATCGCTTTCGTGTATAAAGCTAGGTATAATGCCTAGCTTTTTTTACATTTCAGTAACAATTTTTTTCCTTGATTTTTGTTTATATAATCATTACGATAAATTTAGGATGAAAGACCTATATTTGTTTGTTTTTTTGGAGGAGAGGGATATGGATGGCTCGCTTATGGCGGCGCTAGAAAGTTTGCGCATTGCACTTCACGCGACGCGCGTTGCGATTTTTCGCTTACATACGTCAAATGAAACGTATACATTACGACGCACCGATTACGTACAAACACCCTCTTTACATCTTCTGTCACGCGACGAAATCATACTTCAAGCGGAAGCTGCTCGATGTTTAGCCCATTTATATGATGGAAATGTGTTCGTTGGGCATACAGATGAATTACAAGGGGATGTGCGCACCGTTTTCGAACAACATGCGATTCAATCGTTTATGATTGCCCCCATTTTTATTCACGATGAACGATGGGGGTTTTTAAGCGTTGTTGACTGCGAACGAAGACGGGTGTTTTCCGCACATGAACGCGCCATTTTTTTTGCGCTTGCTCGCACGGTTGGCGAGTCGATTAAACGGGAACAGACGGTAAAAGAACTTCAACAGCTCAAACTCGAAATGGAACGAATGAATGCGACGTTGCAACGAAAAGTGGAAGAAGAAGTGCGAAAAAACCGCGAAAAAGATTTTATGTTAATCGAGCAGTCGCGCTACGCGACGATGGGGGAAATGTTCAGAAACATCGCGCATCAATGGCGCCAACCGTTGAACGTGCTCGGTTTACTGTTACAAGATATACAAGAAGCATATGCGTACGGAGAGTTAAACGAATCGTATTTGCGCACGTCCATTCGAAAATGTTTTATTCAAATTCAACATATGTCGCGCACAATTAACGATTTTCGCAACTTTTTTAAGCCGCATAAAGAAGCGATTCATTTTCGTCCCATTCAAGCCATTCGGCAAGCGTTAAAAATTATTTCCGCAAGCTTAGACCATTACAACGTACAACTTCACGTTCAAAACCGCACGCGAGCGCACATGTACGGATTTCCGAACGAAATGAGCCAAGTGCTCATTAATTTATTGACGAATGCGTGCGAGCAGTTTGCCGAGCGCGATGTCGAACGGCGAATCATTTGCCTTCGCACGTATGCGGACGACTCATTCATTTACATTCAAGTGAAAGATAACGCAGGCGGCATCGATGAAACGATCGTTTCGCGCATATTCGAACCGTACGTCACAACGAAAAAAGACGGAACGGGTCTCGGATTATATATGTCAAACATGATTGTGACGAAAATGGGAGGAGAATTGCTCGTTTCATCATCTAAAAAAGGAGCAACGTTTACGATTCGCATGCCGCGCAGTGAAGGGGGAAGGGGTTTATGACAAATATTAAAGTGCTGTACGTCGAAGATGAGCCAGGGGCGCGCGAGATGTTAATGCGCTTATTAAAGCGGCGCATTCGCGATGTGAAAGTAGCAAAAAACGGTCAAGAAGCATTCGAATACTTTACCGAATTTCAGCCTGATATTGTTATTACGGACATTAAAATGCCTGTGCTTAACGGGTTAGAGCTCATTCGCCGCATTCGTGAAAGCGATGAACATGTGCAAATTATTATTACGACCGCTTATGATGATAACGACTTTTTCATTCGCGCCATTGAGTACGGCGTCAACCATTTTATTTTAAAACCGATCGACCATGAAAAGTTTTTACAATCGCTACAACATTCCATTTATCAACGCCAACTTGAGCGCGAGTTACAAAAACAAAAACAATATACGCGCACGATCATTGACTTCCAAGAAAATTTAATATGCATTTTAAATGCCGAACGTTTACTCGATTGCAATTTATCGTTTCAACGTTTTTTCGGACAGGAACGAATCGAACAGCTTCGGGCTGGTCGGGCACACGTATGCGACTATTTTGTCACCGAGCCTGGCTATTTTTATGTGAAAGGGGAAAAGCGATGGCTTCGTCCCCTCATCGATCGCACCATTCCGTTTTTTAAAGTAAAAATGATGTGCAAAGACGGCGAAGAGCATGTGTTTTTATTAAAGGCGACGTCGTTTCCTGATGAATCGGAGTCGTATTTAATCGTCTTTACGGATATTACGGCGCTCGAAGAAGAAAGCAAACGGAACGAATTTTTAGCGACGAAAGATCCGTTAACGAAAACGTTTAACCGATTGAAGTTCGATGAGTTTTTTACGCGTGAAATTCGCCGGGCGAAACGATATAAACAGCCGTTTTCTATTATTTTATTTGATATTGATCACTTTAAAAAAGTGAACGATACGTACGGCCACGACGTTGGCGACATCGTTTTAATGCGCATGTGTGAAGCGATTTCAAACCGTTTGCGCGATTGTGACATTTTCGCGCGCTGGGGCGGGGAGGAATTCATTATTTTAGCGCCGGCGACATCGCGAGTAGGGGCGTATCGTTTAGCGGAATCGCTTCGCCGTCTCGTAGAAACGGTTCATTTTCCGAAAGTTGGGCATATTACGTGCAGCTTTGGCGTGTGCGAATACGAACAAGGAATGACGAAAGAGCAAATGGTTAAACGGGCAGACGAAGCGCTATATGAAGCGAAGCGAGGAGGAAGGAATCGCGTCATCGTTAGCGAATGTATATATCGAGGGGAGGTTGGAAACAGTTAAAATAAAATTTATAAAATTTAGCAAAACTCTATATACAACTTACAAAACGATTCAGGAGTTGGTGAAAGATGATAAAGACTTATAAGGTCATGCTTTTGCCAAACAATAAGCAAAGAACAAAGTTATTTCAGTGTGCAGGCGTATCCCGGTGGGCATATAATTGGACGTTGGCTACACAACAAGACAACTACAAAAATGGCGGAACGTTTTTAAACGATAATGAGTTAAGGAAAACGTTGACACAGTTAAAAAAGCAAAAAGAATATGCTTGGCTTAACCATTACTCAAACAATATAACAAAACAAGCGATTAAAGATGCTTGCCAAGCGTATAAAAACTTCTTCGAAGGTAGGACAGGGTTTCCAAAATTTAAGTCAAAAAAGAGAAGTAAACCAAGTTTTTATCAAGATACGGAAAAAATAAAAATCACAAAAACGCATGTAAAATTGGAAAAGTTAACGACTTCGAAGAAAAAGAATAAGCAAAAATTAATTATGTTAAGTTAGCTGAAAAAGACAGAATACCAACAGGAAGCAATATAAAATACTTCAACCCAAGAATCACGTTTGACGGAATAAATTGGTGGATTACTATTGGGGTTGAAGAAGTTGAAAACAAAAACCAAAAATATACTGACGGCATAGGCGTAGATTTAGGGGTAAAAGATTTAGCCGTCGTTAGCAATGGACAGAAGTTTAGCAATATAAACAAATCAAAAAAAGTGAAGAAGCTAGAAAAAAGACTTAAAAGACTACAACGTAAACTAGCGAAAAAATATGAGAAAAATAAAATAAAAACGGAAGGAGGTGAATTCCGTTACAGAAAAACAAACAATATAAAAAAATTGGAATTCCTTGTTCTAAAGACATATCGAAGGCTTAAGCATATCAGGCACGATTATATTCATCAAATCACTGCATCTTTGGTGAAAACCAAGCCGGAGTATGTTGTGATGGAGAGCTTACATACTCATGGAATGTTAAAGAACAGAAAGTTATCGAAAGCTATACAAGAACAAACATTTCACGAGTTTAAAAGGCAAATGGAATATAAGTGTGCTTGGAATGGGATCAAGTTTATACTTGCAGATCGATTCTTCCCTTCGTCTAAAACTTGCAGTCATTGTGGTGCTGTAAAAGATAAACTTTCTTTATCAGAAAGAACGTTTATATGCGATGAATGTGGAAATAAAATAGACAGGGATGTAAACGCAAGTATAAACCTAAAAAATTATGGCAAATCAATAGCCTAGCACGTAAAGCGGTTATTGATATGTACCCATTCGTTAGTGGGGAGTTTAAGCCTTCGGAGCGCCATATCAAACGAGAGTAGCTTTGGCGAAATCGGGCGCGATGAACAAGGAAAGAAACAAAGGTCTTTATAAGATTTTTTCACTATCTTATAAAGCCTTATAAGTTTTCTGTAACGGGGATGAAATGAAGACGGCCATTGTTGCGGCATCAAGCCAAGGTCTTGGGAAAGCGATTGCGACAAAACTCGTTTCACAAGGGGTTAACGTGATGTTAGCGAGCCGCAATGAACAAGCGTTGCATGCGGTAGCTGAACAGCTAAATGCATTAGGAAAAGGGAAAGCGGCATACGTCGTAACGGACGTGACGAACAACGCGATGATTGAACAACTCGTCGAAAAAACGGTGGAGACATTTGGCGACATTCATGTATTAGTCAATAACGCTGGCGGTCCTCCGACGGGAACGCTCGCGACGTTAACAGATGACGATTGGCAACACGCGTTTCAGTTAAATTTACTCAGCTATGTCCGGCTCATTCGCGCTGCGCTGCCACATTTAAAAAAGACGAAAGGAAAAATTATTAACATTGCTTCATCGTCCATTAAAGAGCCGATTCCGGGTTTACTTTTATCGAATACGTTTCGGCTTGGCGTTGTCGGTTTGACAAAAACGCTCGCGCAAGAGCTTGCCCCGTACGGCATTTTAATCAATACCGTTGCTCCTGGGCGCATCGCAACGGAACGCGTCGCCTATTTAGATGAACAACATGCAAAAAAACTCGGCATTCGCAAAGAAGAAATGGAAGCGCGCGTGAAAGCGACCATTCCGCTCGGACGTTACGGTACGCCAGAAGAATTTGCGAACGTCGTCGCCTTTTTATTATCAGATGAAAATACGTACATGACCGGACAATCGCTTTTAGTTGATGGCGGCATGGTGAAAGCGATTTAGAATGGGGAGAGAACGATGCAAACGATCGGGTTTATCGGACTTGGTGTGATGGGGAAAAGCATGGCAAGAAACTTGCTTCGCGCTGGCTATTCGCTCGTTGTATATACGCGCACAAAGGAAAAAGCGGAAGAGCTATTAGCGGAAGGGGCAGTATGGAAAGAGACGGTAAAAGACGTCGCACAAGCGGCCGATGTCATCATGACGATGGTCGGTGAACCGCCTGATGTCGAACGTGTATATTTTGATGAAGATGGTATTATTGCCCATGCGAAGCGCGGAGCGTACGTCATTGACTTTACGACGTCAAAACCTTCGCTTGCGATTCGCATTTACGAAGCGGCAAAAGAAAAAGGCGTATATGCGCTTGATGCGCCTGTGTCAGGCGGCGATATCGGCGCGCGCGACGGCACGTTATCGATCATGGTCGGCGGGGATATGGAAGCTTTTTCTGCGTGTATGCCGTTATTTTCGCACGTAGGAAAAAATATCGTTTGGCAAGGGAAAGCGGGGGCAGGGCAACATACGAAAATGTGCAATCAAATTGCGATTGCGACGAATATGATCGGCGTTTGTGAAGCGCTCGTTTATGCTGAAAAAGCAGGATTAGATCCAGAGCGCGTACTGCAAAGCATTTCACAAGGAGCCGCATCGAGTTGGTCGCTATCTCATCTTGCCCCGCGCATGCTCGCTGGCGATTTTGCCCCCGGCTTTTACGTGAAACATTTCATTAAAGATATGGGCATTGCCCTTGCGGAAGCAGAAACGCTCGGGTTGTCGCTTCCGGGCTTAAAGCTTGCGAAACGATTGTATGAATCGCTTGCGGCGCGCGGCGAGGAGCTTAGCGGCACACAAGCGTTATACAAATGGTATAAAGAATGGTAAAAAGGTGCTGTTAACGAGCACCTTTTTTTATATGCGCTTCGATGCGGTCAAGCCCTTCTTGTAACGTATCGATCGAACAAGCATATGAAATGCGAATATATCCTTCGCCATATGTAGAAAATGCGCTTCCGGGCACGACGGCGACTTTTGCTTCTTTCGCAAGCTGTAACGCAAAATCAAATGACGAATGATGAAACTTAGCAATGGACGGGAACATGTAAAACGCCCCGTTCGGCTTTTCAACGTCAAAGCCAATTGTGCGAAGTCGCTCGTACACATATTCCATCCGTTCGATATATTGCACTTTCATCTCGTGCGCATCGTTCATTCCGACCGTTAACGCTCCAAGCGCGGCTTGTTGGGAAATAGATGTCGCGCATGAAACGTTATATTGATGAACTTTTAACATATGTTCCACGATCCATTGTCGCGCAAATAAAAAACCGATGCGAAATCCGGTCATCGCATGCGATTTGCTGACACCGTTAATGACGATCGTCTGATCAGGAAGCCATGTCGCAATGGATTCATGTTTGCCTGTAAACACAAGCTCGCTATAAATTTCATCCGAGATGACCCAAATCGGTTTCCCTTTGACAAGCTCAGCGATTTGTTTCAGCTCATCGCCCGATAACGTCATGCCTGTCGGATTGGACGGATACGGCAATACGATGCAGCGCGTCCGTTCATTGATGAACGGTTCGATATGTTGTGCCAACAGCTTAAAGCTCGTTTGCCGCGTGTCGACGTAAACGGGTGTCGCCCCGCATAAACGAATAATCGGCTCATATCCCGGATAAACAGGAGCGGGGAGAATGACTTCTGATCCTTCCGTTAAAATGGTGCGGAAGGCAATATCGAGCGCTTGACTTGCCCCGACGGTAACAATCACTTCATTGGCACGATAATGCAAGCCGTATTTCGTTTCCACAAAGCGGCAAGCAGCTTCACGCAACGGTAAATATCCGGCGTTATGCGTGTAAGATGTAAATTGTTCATCGAGCGCGCGCTTCGTCGCTTCTTTAATATGATCAGGGGTCGGAAAGTCGGGCTGACCAATCGTTAAAGAAATCATATCTTTCTCGTTCGCAACGAGATTAAAAAATTGCCGAATGCCAGATAGTTGAATATGGCGTACACGTTCATTCATCGGAAGCATCTTGATCGTTCACCTTTCTTCGTTTTTTCTTTATTAAACAATAAAAGGTGAACGTTTCGCAATGTGTTTTGCTGAAAACGTTCACCTTATGTGCTGTTCTGTCGTTTCACAGTCGATCATGCCATATCCTCCAAGTGACGATAGCGTTGAAGAAGCTCATTGTATTGGGCTGAGAGGGTAAGAAACAACGCTTCATCCCGCTGCTCAAGCGACTGATCAATGTCGCGCATGAGCCGATCTCTTTCGTAACGGAATAACGCCTGTTCGATAATGAATTGTGCCGCTTGCTTATAATCGGTGAGATCGTACGGCTGCGATACGAGCGCCATATCATTGTATTTTTCATACATGTTTCATTCCCCCTTAGCGAGAAGAATAATCTTCTCCCTTTTCTACATTATAAAGAGTTTTTTGTAAATTGTAAATAAAATTTTGAAAAATAAAAACAAAAAATAAAAGCTGACGAACGCCAGCTTCATTTATTAATAACCGTAATCCCAGTCAATTTCTTCATCGTGCCAAAGAACAGCTTCAATTTGCTCATCTACTACTTCTTCTAATCGTTCTTTTTCCACATCTTCAACGATCGTCACCGTATGGTCTTCTTCAAAAAGAATGGCTAACCCTTTCATGTCGACACCTTCTCTTTTCGTGTTTTTCTTCACAATCATTGTAACGCGTTCCGCTTGTCCACGTCTATCATGTTCATAAAGCTGTCAACCTTTTTGTTTTTTCTGAAAATAAAAATGGGCACATCGCCTCTCTTTCTTGTGCTACAATACATGTGGAACATAAGAGATGGAGGCATCGTATGTTTACTTCGGTCATTAAACCGCTCGTCGTCAATATTGCCATTTTATTTTCGCTTATTTTTAACGCCAATTTATTTTTTCCATTCCGAAGAAAAATGCACTTCACATGGAAGCAAAAAGTAGTGTACGGCATCGTTTCATCAGCGACTGCTCTTTTATGTATGATGTATCCGATTCAACCGCTAGCAGGAACGAACTTCGACTTTCGTATGCTCGTCATTTTAGTGACGACGTTATATATCGGTAAAACGGCAGGGCTGTTATGTACGGTGACGGTCGTCGTTGGCCGTTTGATTATTGGTGGACCGTTCGCTTATCCGGGCATAACAGTGTCCGTGTTTGCGTATATCGTTGGCGTGTTGTTTCGCTCATCGTTTTTTAACGTGAAAAGAAAAGTGTTATATGGGTTCATGATCGTGCTCGTTTACCTTATTTTATACATCGCAACGATTTTGTACGCTGTTCCTCCGCTTTCTTGGCGGTTTTATATCATTTATTTCTCTTGTTTCATTGCGATGTTTTTCGCTATCGTATATGTGATTGAGCGGCTCATTCAATTTAACGAACAGTTTGACGACATGATTTACATTGATAAGCTCGCGACCGTGAGCGAAATGGCCGCCTCGTTCGCCCACGAAATTCGCAACCCGCTCACAACTGTGCGCGGTTTTGTGCAATTTTTAAGCGAAGGGACGAAAGACGAACGTGTAAAAAAGTTTGCGCCGATTATTTTAGAAGAGTTAGACCGCACGAACGAAATTATTACCGAATATTTAACGTTAGCGAAACCGGCGCAATTTCAACTGCAAAAAATAAACGTCGATGATATTTTACATACGTCCGTTCATTTATTAAGTCCGCTCGGCGCGATGTCGAACGTGTCGTTTCAACTTTATACAGAAGGGAAAAGCGATGCGTACGGAGATTCCGATTATTTAAAACAAGCGTTACTAAACGTCATGAAAAACGGCATGGAAGCGATTGAATACGGCGGTGTCGTGACGATTCATAAAACGGTCGATGAAAAAGAAAAGGAAGTCGTGATTACCATTCGCGATACAGGAAAAGGAATGAGCGAAGAACAGCTAAAAAAAATTGGCTTGCCGTATTATACGACAAAATCGAAAGGAACGGGGCTTGGCAGCATGATTACAGCGCGGCTCATTCGCCAAATGGGTGGGACGATTACGTACGACAGTCAATTGCACGCCGGGACGACAGTAACCATTACATTGCCGTTGTATGAAGGGGATTAGTCCCCTTCTTTTTCTATGTAATGGGCAAACATGTTCCACGCATTCGTCATAAACGTAGCGAGCGGCTCAGTCACATATGAAAACATCCATAAATGTAGCGCACCGACGTACAATTGCATCGCGATATGTGCAAGCGTCGAAGCGGACTGTTTCGCCCGCACATGCCCGCACCGTTTTCCTTCCTCGAATAAGCGCGTCAACACGTCGTGCAACGGAGCGAGCCAACGCGCCTCTTTCGTTTTTCCGGTATGAATGTGGAGCACCGCTTTTGCTACTTCCCGTCCGAGCTGTTCGTGCATCGTCGCTAACTCATTAAATACGCGATCCATGTTTTTGCGCCAATCGTTGTCGTCGTTCATTATTTTTTCGCACATTCGCTCCATATGTGAAAAAAATACGCTTTGTAACACTTCTTCTTTCGTTCGAAAATAATTAAAAAACGTTCCTTTCGCTACCCCGGCTTCATTTGTAATTTGCAAGACGGTCGTCTGTTCATATCCTTGTTTTTGAAAAAGATGAAGTGCTGTTTGTTGCAACAATATTCTCGTTTGCTTTTTTTGTCTCTCTCTTTTCATGGAAAATCCCCCATTATCTCTATATATTTTTATTATAGTGATTTTTACCTAGGAATAAAGTAATATTTATATAGATTGAAAGTTTTGTTTAGACATGTATCATTCGCATATATATGGAAGGAAGTATAAAAAAGGAGGAATGATGCATGTGGGGTGTCGATTCAGCAGCGAAAGTGACGGAGACGTTATTTACATGCGTGCGGCAACAATACGGCTTTCCGCAATTTTGGGGAAGATATGTAACGACCGTTCCGAACGTATCAGACGGGTTGACGAAAGAAGAAATTGCCTTTATTCGTGAGCGAGGGGTAAAAATCGCTCCGATTTACAATGCATTTCGCGAGGCGACGCAATATGAAAAGGGAAAAATAGCGGCGCGAAACGCCATTTTCCATGCGCGTAGATTAGGTATTCCGAACAATACCGCTATCTTTGCTAATATTGAAGATGAATTTCGAGTCGATGAAGGATGGATTCGCGCATGGGTCGATACGTTTTATCCGAGCGGCTATCGTCCGGGGATTTATGCCAATCCAACGATTGGTGCGTTTAGTGAGGCTTATTGTGAAGCGATAAAAAACGATGAGCGCGTCGCCCAACAGACGATCATATGGAGCTCTTATCCTCGTCCAGGAACGACATCTGCGGCAAAAGCGCCAACATTTCGCCCGAACGTCCCGAGCTGCCGCGCAAACGTCTGGATATGGCAATACGGGCGCGATGCCGACCTTTGCCCGATCGACACGAACGTCGCGAATCGAAAAGTGAGTGAGTACTTATATTAAATTTTGTTCGTTGCACATAAGAAATATGATAAAATAGCAATAAATGATGTCGTAATGGGGGCTGTTTTATGGAAAATAAAAATGGGATTTTGTTAGAAAGTGGAACGAATGAACTAGAAATTGTCGAATTTTTAATTGGTGACAATCGTTTTGCGATTAACGTCATTAAAGTGAAAGAAATTATTCATCCGATCGCGCCGACGAAAGTGCCGCATGCGCACCCGTACATTGAAGGCATTATCGAATTGCGCGGGGAGGTGCTTCCGCTCATCGATTTAGCGAAAGCGCTCGGATTCGGACCATCGCAAAACCCAGCGCAAGATAAATATATTGTGGCACAGTTTAATCAACAAAAAGTTGTGTTTCACGTCCATAACGTCACACAAATTCACCGCATATCATGGAAGCAAATCGAAAAACCGTCGCAAATGTATCAAGGATTAGAAAGCCAAATTATCGGCGTTGTGAAATTAAACGGAAACATGATTTTATTGCTTGATTTTGAAAAAATCGTCGTAGACATTAATCCGCAATCAGGCATTCACGTCGACCGCGTGAAAAAACTAGGTCAACGCGACCGCTCGAATAAAAAGTTAATCGTCGCTGAAGATTCTCCGCTTTTGCGCAAACTGCTTCACGATACGCTTGCTGAAGCGGGCTATGTGTACGTTGAGTTTTTTGAAAATGGGGAAGATGCGCTTCACTATTTACAATCGATCGTTGAAAAAGGAAAGCCAGTTGAAAGCGAAGTGCAGCTCGTTATTACCGATATTGAGATGCCGCAAATGGACGGTCATCATTTAACGAAACGCATTCGCGAACATGACAAACTAAAACATTTACCTGTCGTCATTTTCTCTTCGCTCATTACAGATGACCTTCGTCATAAAGGAGAGCGTGTCGGTGCGACAGCGCAAGTGAGTAAACCAGAAATTGCGGAGCTCGTTCAAGTGATCGATCAATACATTTTATAAAACAGTAGGGGATTGTTATGGATCGTTACAACAAATATCGCCAACACTTTTTGAAAAATATTCGCAAACGGTTAGAAGAATGGGAAATGGTTGAAGAAATCGCCCATCAAGACGTCTATCGTCTTCTTCATTCCATTGCCGGTACAGCGGCGATGATCGGCATGAACGATATCGGCGACTATGCTCGGAAGCTGATGGAACAATGGGGTGAAGATGAACAAAAAAAATGGGGGGCAAAAGAAGTGAAAGAGCGGCTCGCCCCGCTTTTTCAACTTTGTTACGAACATCAAATTGGAGACGTGGCATCAAATGAACAAGGGGCGAAAAAAGGGGACGAACCGACCGTTTTACTCATTGATGATGACCCGTCGTTTTTAATGTATGTCAAAGAACAGCTCGAACAAAGCGGATGGTATGTCGTCGCCATCGCTGATCCGATCAAAGCGGTCGCTTCTTTTTATGACGTCCGCCCGGATTGCGTCGTCATCGACATTCATATGCAAACGAAAAACGGCTTTGAAGTATTAGCGTTTTTAAAAGAAAAACTAAAACAACAATTCGTGCCGATGATTATAGTGAGCGTTGATGATCGAAAAGAGACGCGCATGAAAAGTTACGAAATGGGCGCGGACGATTTTATTCCGAAGCCGCTTGCTATCGACGAATTTATCGTGCGCATTCGCCGTCAGCTCGAGCGGAAAAAGCTCATTGATGAACTGCTTTTATTAGATGAATTGACGCACGTCTATAATCGAAAATATTTAAAACAAGCGTACGAACAGTTAAAAAGCGACTGGCATCGCACGCATGAGCCGTTTTGTTTGGCGGTACTCGATATTGACTATTTTAAACGGGTTAACGACCAATACGGCCATTTAATTGGCGACGTTGTGCTCAAGCAATTCGCGCAGTTTTTACAAACGAACGTACGAGCGCGCGACATCGTGATTCGTTTTGGTGGAGAAGAATTTGTCGTGTTGCTTCCGGCGACAGAAGCAGGGGAAGCATTGCTTGTGTTCGAACGATTGCGCGAACAATTTGAACGCATGCCGTTTCAAAGCGGTGAAACGACGTTTTCATGCACGTTTTCGACAGGCATTGCTGAAGTGAACGACCCGTCTAAACCGATCGGATATTGGATCGAATTGGCAGACTCTGCGTTGTACGAGGCGAAAAATACAGGAAGAAACTGCGTCGTTTTAGCGAAACAACAAGAAACGTCGTATCGTCGCACGGTAAAAGTGGCAATTGTCGATGATGATGCGATCGTGCGTGCCATTGTAACAGATGTCGTACAAAAAATGTTCGCTAAAGAACGAGTGACGCTCGAGTTGCGTACGTTTAAAGATGGAGAGCAATTTATATCATCCGATTGGCATGAAGGAAAAGAGCCGTGTCTCGTCATTTTAGATGGCGTCATGCCGAAATTAGACGGGCTAGAAGTGCTCCAGCAATTGCGCAACAAAAAAGATGCGTCGCGCTACAAAATTATTATGTTAACCGCGCGAAAAAGCGAAAGCGATATTGCGCGCGCGCTTGAACTTGGAGCGGATGACTATATGACGAAACCGTTTAAACTGCTCGAGCTTGAAGCAAGAATACGTCATATGTTAAAAAGGATGAATTAACGATGTCGAATCCACTTATGTTATTTAGTTTGATCGTCGTGACATTATGGATCATTTTGCTAGCGATCTTCCTTTATTTAATTGTGCAAAAAAGAAAAGACGCGCGTTGGAAAAAAGAAGTAGAGACGTACAAACGATTGTACGAACCGATGTTACTTCGTTATGTAGCGTACGGAGATGAACAAGTGCCCGCTCCATCTTCGTCTGCGCAATATGTCGCGATGATCGAATTGCTCGACCATTTTATCCGCGTGCTCGCCAACGGTGTGAAGGCGCGCGTGACATCGTTAGCTGAAACGTATTTTGCCGACTATTTGCGCAAGCAATTGTATCATCGCCGGCTCGGCAGACGAATGAACGCCCTTTTTTACATTGAAGATTTTAGGCTTCGCTCCCTTTTGCCCGAATTAGAAAACATGTACGAACAAAAACGTGTAACGACGATGGAAAAGCGCCAACTATTGAACATGTTTGCGCTTTTTCAACATCCGCACGTATATGAATATATGAAAAACGTTGACGAGTCATTTACGCAATTTGATTATCGCCTCATTTTATCGCGCATGGACGACGATACGTTTGCGAAAATGGTCGATCATTTTTTCGATTGGCATGAAAAAATACAATATGCGATCGTTGACATGATTGGCATTATGCAAAAATTTCCGCACGTCTCATTTTTACGTACATTGCTTCGACATGAACAAAGCGAATATCGCGTTCGTGCATTAAAAGCGTTAGCACAAATGGCATATCCACTCGACGTTGAACAATTGCGCGTTCATTTCCAATCTCCTGTTTGGCAAGAGCGTTTAATGGCATTACGACTGTGCGCACGTACGCGCCGGCAAGAAATGGTCGATCATATTGTTTTGTTAATGAAAGATGCTGTATTTTCCGTTCGATCGCAAGCGGCAGAAGCGTTGTTGCGCATGCCGAACGGACTGGACATACTCGAACATATTGCGCAAACATCAGACGATCGCTATGCGCGCGATATGGCGCTTGAATGGTTAGAAAGAGGTCGAGAACATGATTGAAATGGCGGCGATGTTCGTCTTTTATTTTATGCTGGCGGTCATTTTGTTTTATACGTTTTTACTCGTTGTTTCGTTCGTTCAATTGCGCCGCATGTACGAATTGGACGAATGGGAACCGTATGAAGAAATGCTCGATGTCAGTTATACGAAACCGGTTTCTATTTTAGTGCCTGCCTACAATGAAGAAGTAGGCATTTTCGCAACAGTACGGTCGCTTTTGAGCATCGAGTATCCGCAATATGAAATTGTCGTCATTAACGACGGATCAACAGACGATACGCTTGAGCGATTGAAACGGGATTTTGACCTTGTTGAAATGAAGCGCGTCATTCGCCAACAGCTACCAACGGCACGTGTCCGAGCAGTATATCGCTCGCGAAAGTTTTCCCATTTATTCGTCATCGATAAAGAAAATGGTGGGAAGGCGGATGCGTTAAACGCAGGCATTAATTTTTCATCTTATCCGTACGTTTGCTCGATTGATGGCGATTCCGTTATTGAACGGCGCGCCTTTTTAAAAGTGATGAAGCCGATTATCGACTCAGATGAAGAAGTGATCGCATCAGGTGGAAGTGTGCGCATCGCCAACGGCTGCGACATTGAAAAAGGAGAAGTCGTGCGCATCGCGCTATCCCGTCAACCGCTCGTCGTCATGCAAGTCATTGAATATTTGCGCGCGTTTTTAATGGGGCGCATCGGACTAAGCCGCCACAATTTACTGCTTATCGTTTCAGGCGCATTTGGCGTGTTTTCGAAACAATGGGTCATTCGCGCCGGCGGATATGCACATACAGTTGGGGAAGATATGGAACTTGTCGTCCGTCTTCATCGACTAGTGAAAGAAACGAACGCGAATAAAAAAATTGTGTACGTACCCGATCCGGTTTGTTGGACGGAAGCACCAGAGTCGATGACAGATTTACGAAAACAGCGCCGCCGTTGGCATCGCGGGCTACTTGAAAGCCTTTGGCTTCATCGCCGCATGTGGTTTAACCCGCGCTACGGCTCGATCGGGCTTATTTCGATGCCTTATTTTTTACTCATTGAATTTTTCGGACCTGTCGTCGAGCTGATCGGATATGTACTCATCGTCATTTCACTCATGTTAGGCGACGTATATATCGAGTTTGCCATTTTGCTATTTCTCGTCTCCGTGTTGTACGGCTCGATTTTTTCAATGGCTGCTGTATTGTTAGAAGAATGGACGGTGCGGAAATTTTCGAGCGTTTCAGACGTCGTACGCCTCTTTTTTTACTCTTTTACAGAGACGTTATGGTATCGTCCGTTGACGGTATTATGGCGCTGTGAAGGCATTGTCGATGCGCTTTTAAAAAGAAAAGGTTGGGGAGAAATGAAAAGAAAAGGTGTGTCGAAATGATGAAACGACAACGATGGCTCATTGTATACGTACTATTTATGTTTCTCGCTATTTCTTCACCGTATTGGTTATGGAAGCTGAAGCCAGAAACAACGTTCGACGTGCTCATTATTAATAAAACCGTCCCCGATGAGACGTATCGCGAACATGCAGGGCTCGTTTGGCTATTAAATCAACAAAAATATGTGAAACAAAACGGATCGCGCTACGATGTAAAAACAGATTACGTCGGTTTTGTGCCGAAAACGAAACAGGAACGGCCATGGCCGACATCGCTACAATCGTACGACGTCATTTACGTGGCGGATACGTACGGCGTATACGAACATGATTTCACGGCCGAAAAAAAGAAAGGGAAACGCTCGGAAAAAGTGTACGGCGGTTTGACAGAGCAAGAAGTCAATCGCTTGCACGATGCGATGTTTGAAGGAAACAAAACGCTTATTGCCGAATTTAATTCGTTCGCAAGCCCAACGGAACGATCTGTTCGCGAAACGTTTTACTCCTTATTAAACGTTGAATGGACGGGCTGGATCGGCCGTTATTTCCCGAAGCTTGAAGATGACGAAGTGCCTGTTTGGGTAAAAGAAAACTACGAAAAGCAATACGATAAACGATATGCGTTTACTGGACCTGGCTACGTGCTCGTCGATGAATACGACCGGCTCATCATTTTACATGGAAAAGAAATTGGCAAACGAGGTGTGCTTTTTACTCCGACAAAAAAAGGGGAAAAAGAGCTTGGCGTGAGCGGTTCGATTCCGTATTCGTATTGGTTTGATATCGTCAAGCCGCTATATGATGACGAAGTGTTAGCGACGTATACACTTTCATTATCAAAAAGCGGAAAAGACAAATTACGAGCGATCGGTTTGCCGACGACGTTTCCAGCGATCGTTCATCATCGCAATGCGCGCTATGAGGCGTATTACTTTTGTGGCGATTATGCGGATCAACCGGATGTGCCGGGCATATATCAAACGGTCGGCATCGACGTATGGCGCAAATGGACAGTACGTCACGATCCGAACAGCACCGCATCGTTTTATTGGAAAGCGTACGTCCCGATGATGAAAATGATTTTTACACATGCACATGACAAAGAAAAGCGAACGGTTGAGCGGACGGTCGCCAAAACAGACGATGGCATTCAACTCGCTGGTCGGGTCGGAGAGCAATATGTACAAGTGTATAAAAACGGAAAATGGGAAAATGTGTTGTTAAAAGGAGTGAATATGGGGATCGCAAAGCCGGGTCATTTCCCGGGGGAAACAGCGATTACGAAAGAACAATATTTCCGATGGTTTAAACAAATTGGCGCGATGCATGCCAACGCCGTTCGTGTGTACACGATTCATCCACCGGCGTTTTACGAAGCGTTTTATGAATATAACGAAATGGCAGATCAGCCTTTATATTTATTTCACGGGGTGTGGGTAAATGAAGAAACGTTTTTACGTACAAACGATGCGTTTGCAAAAGAAAATACAGATGAGTTTGTCGCAGAAATAAAGCGAACGATCGATATCGTTCATGGGAAAGCAGCGATTGCTCCGCGCCCGGGGCATGCAAGCGGCATATATGCATACGACATTTCCTCGTATGTGCTCGGCTGGATTTTCGGTGTCGAGTGGGAGCCGACCGTCGTTCATGCGACGAATATGAAGCATGCCGGTTTACGTGATTACGAGGGGGAATATGTGTACACGAAAGGAGCGTCGCCGTTTGAAATTTGGCTGGCGCGCATGATGGATGAAGCGATTGCTTATGAAACGAAAACGTACGGCTGGCAACGGCCAGTCAGCTTTACGAACTGGGTGACAACCGATTTGTTAACTCATCCGAGCGAACCGTTAGAAAAAGAAGATTTCGTATCGGTCAATCCGAACGTCATATATGCGACAAAAGCGATGCATAGCGGCTTATTTGCTTCGTATCACATTTATCCGTATTATCCAGACTTTTTAAACTATGAGCCGAAATATGTCAATTATATCGATCATCGCGGTGAGAAAAACAACTATGCCGGCTATTTGCACGATATGAAACGAGCGCATCGTATGCCGATCGTCGTCGCCGAATTTGGCGTGCCATCGTCGCGCGGCATGACGCATCGCAACGTATACGGCATGAATCAAGGATTTCATTCCGAACAACAACAAGGGCTCATAAACAAAAAACTATTTGAAGACATCGTTCATGAACGCATGGCAGGGGGCTTTATTTTCACATGGCAAGACGAATGGTTTAAACGAACGTGGAACACGATGGACTACGACAATCCTGATCGGCGTCCGTTTTGGTCCAATGCCCAAACGAACGAGCAACAATTCGGCTTGCTTAGCTTTGATCCGACCGAAAATGAAACGACGATGATAAAAGTAGATGGAAGAAAGGAAGATTGGGAGTTTCTCCGCATCCGTCCTGCGTTTCAACAACATGGCCGCGCGCTCTATATGACAAGCGACGAGCGGTACGTCTACATTCGTTACGACACAACCGTTAAGCAAAACAAAGACGTTTATATATTGTTTGACACGATCCGAGATCAAGGACAATCGACCATTCTCGATGTGCCGAACGTGCGAACAGAAGGCGTCGATTTCGCCCTTCATTTGCGCGGTGAAAAAGAAGGACGACTATGGATTGATAGTTATTACGATTCATTTTATTATCATTATGGACATATGTTGCAAATGATTGATCGCCTCCCATATGCGAACAAAAAAAATAACGGCGTATATCATCCGATTCGTTTGACGCTCAATAAAAAGTTACAAATTAAAGGAAAAACGTATCCGTTTGACTTTTACGAAACGGGCATTATGACGTTTGGCACAGCGAACCCGAACGATGAAGCGTACAATTCGTTAACGGACGTGAGCGTCAGCAAACAAAAAGATGGATATGAAATTCGCATCCCGTGGGCGCTCTTAAATGTGAAAGACCCGAGCATGCATGAAGTGATGGGAGATATGTGGAAAGAAGGACTGGCGAGCAGTCGAACGATTGCCGGCATGCGCGTCGGCGTATATGAAGATGAATTTTCGTATCCAGCAAAAGAAGGACATATGCTAGATGCGAAAAAGTTTTACACGTACACGTGGGACGCGTGGGAGGAGCCGACATATCATGAGCGGCTTAAGCGATCGTACACGATTGTGAAAGAGACATATAAACGAATAGAAGGGGAGAAACGATAATGGCGAAAATTTTATTAGCAGAAGATGAAGAAGTGTTGCGCATGCTTGTCGTCGATACGCTCGAAGATGAAGGGCATGATATTGATGAAGCGTGCGATGGTGAAGAAGCAATTGAAATGATTAAACAAAACGATTACGACTTAATTTTGCTCGATTATATGATGCCAATATATACCGGCTTAGAAGTTATTCAACATGTGCGCAATATGCCCGATAAAAAACATGTAAAGATTATGATGTTATCGGCAAAAAGTCAACAAGCGGACAAAGAGCGCGTGCTGGCGGCCGGCGCTGACTACTTTATGGCAAAGCCGTACAGCCCGCTTGAATTAGTCGAACGAATTGAGGCGATTTTACATGGAGAAGATGCGTAACTATTTTCGGCAAAGTTTAGCAAGACAGTTTGTTTTACTAGTTTCATCATTTTTAGTCGTCTTTATTGTCGGAGCGACTGCCCTTTCGACGTATCAATCCTCGTTAGTGGCGTCGTTTGAACAAAAAAAGAACGAAATCGAAAAGAAAATGAAATACGCACAAGAAATTGAACGGGCGTTCAACCAAGCGTTTTCCGATGCGCGCGGCTATTTAGCATTCAGCCGAAAAGAGTTTAAGTTAAGCATTTTTCGCGAACAAGAAAACGCTCAAACTGCGCTCGATCTGTTAGAAAGTGCAGCAACAACGAAAGAAGATACGCAATTTATCGTGAAGGCGCGCCAATTTGCGCAATATTATTTCGGACGTCTCGTTCCTGAAGCGATTGAAGCGTTTGAAAACGGCAATATACAAAAAGTATTAAGCTTATCAGAAAATGGTGGCACCGCGTCGATTCAACAATTTCAATTTCAAATGAGAGCGTATAAGCAAAGCTTAAACGATCAGTTAGATAGCGCTTTTCGGCAGTTAAGTAGCGAGCAGCAAACGGCCCAAACGGCGTTTATCGTATTCGTCTTTTTCATGTTATTTTTGCTCATCATTATCGCGCGCATCATGACGAAAAAAATCGGGACGCCGCTTCGTGCTCTCGCCAACATGGCAGAAAAAATCGCAAAAGATGAGCAAGTGCATAACGACGACGTCGTCCATACCGCTCGCGAAGATGAAATTGGGAAGCTCGCTCAAGCGTTTCGGAAAATGTTAGCGAGCATTCAAGATAAAGAGGAAACGTTAATGGCGCATAACGAAGAATTGCTTGCCCAACAAGATGAGCTAGAGCTGCAACAAACAGAACTCGAACAAGCGCTTGAAGCGATGCAAGCGCGCGAACGGGAATTAAAGCGGTATAACGACTTTATTCAAAGCTTATCGAATTCGCTCGATCGGCAAGACGTATTACAAAGCATCGTTTTTCATATGGCGCGCATCATGGAAGCTGACCGCGGCATGATCGTGTTAATGAACGATGAAAAAACGTATGCGTCGTTCGGTTTGTCGCCATACGGGGTTGAACAATTTTTAACGTACGTATACAACGGATTGCATCAACGATTGTTTGAACAAAAAAAGCCGTTCGTGTTAAAACGCGAAGTCGCAGCGTCGGAAAAAGGATATCATGAAGAGACGATGTACGTGCACGACATTTTTTTACCTGTTCTTTCGAATACAGACGATGTGCAAGCTATTTTAGTGTTCAGCCGCTTTGGCGGGCCGTTTTCAGATGAAGAAGTGCAAGAATATGTCGGCTTAACGAGACAAATATCGATTTCTTTACAAAAAACAGAGCTATACGAACAGACGGAGCAAGCGCGTGAGATGGTACAACATATTTTAAATACGGTGCAAGAAGGCATTCACCTCGTTGACCGCGACGGCCATAGCGTCATCGTCAATAAACAAATGGCCGACTTGTTTCAAAAAGAAACGATCGCTGAACTGGAAGGGGCAAGCTACGAACAATGGGCGCGCGGCTTAGTTGAACAGTCTGATGCAGGAGAAAAGTTATGTGACTATTTGCGAGCCATTATTTTTAACGGCGATGAAGAACATGAACCGTTTGTGTACCATTTGCCACAAAAGCGGAAAGTGATGCAAGTATATGCGAAACCGTTATATCGCCATGGGGAACGACAAGGGACGGTATTTGTCCACCGCGACATTACGAAACAGTTTGAAGTCGATCAAATGAAGTCCGAATTTGTCAGCACCGTCAGCCACGAATTGCGCACGCCGCTATCGAGCGTGCTCGGCTTTACGGAACTGATGTTAACGAAGGAATTGAAGCCAGAGCGACAAAAGAAATATTTAACGACCATTTATCAAGAAGCAAAACGGTTAACGGCGCTCATTAACGACTTTTTAGATGTGCAGCGCATGGAGTCAGGAAAGCAAACGTACGATAAAAAATACGAAGATATCGTCTCCATTATTGAACATGTCGTTGATACACAAAAAGTGAATACGACCGTTCATACGTTTCACATTCAAAAAGAGACGGACAAAACGATCGTGCTCGGCGACCGCGATAAATTGGCGCAAGTGTTTACGAATTTAATTAGCAACGCCATCAAATATTCCCCAGATGGCGGCAACGTGACTGTGCGCATATATGAACAAAACAATCGCCTATGCATCGACGTAAAAGATGAAGGATTAGGCATTCCAGAAGAAGCGTTGCCGAACATATTTACAAAATTTTATCGCGTCGATAATTCCGACCGCCGCCGCATCGGTGGAACAGGGCTTGGGCTTGCGATCGTGAAAGAAATTGTGAAAGCGCACGAAGGGGAAGTGAGCGTCACATCAGAGCTGAAAAAAGGAAGCACGTTTACCGTCTCTCTTCCGCTCGTCGCTTTGGCGCCTGGTGAGGAAGATGAGCGCGACAACGATGACAAACAAGCGCATGCGCATGTCGTGATTGTTGAAGATGATGAAAATTTAGCGGCGCTATTAGAAGCGGAATTAAAAGATAGCGGATTTCGCGTCAAACATGTGAAAGAGGGAAAAGAAGCGATCGAGCTCATTCAAAAAGAAAAGCCGGATGCGGTCGTGCTAGATATTATGTTAGAGGAGCATAACGCGTCCGGATGGGATGTGTTAAAACAACTAAAAGAAAATGACGAGCTTGCGCACATCCCAATCATTATTTCTTCCGCATTAGAAGAGCGGGAGAAAGGATTGGCGCTCGGGGCGAATAGTTATTTTGTAAAGCCATATCAACCGAGCCAACTATCGAAAACGATTTTACAAATGTTATTAAATAAAGAGCGGCAAGGAGAAATTTTTATTCCGCTCTCTCAAGAGGAAGCCAAATAAGGTTTCCTCTTTTTTTGCATAAAAAACGCGATGTATTGCAAACTAGGAAAAAACGAAGCGGAAGAAAAAGGGGGCAAGACGATGTGGTTTTTGAAAAAAAATCGAGTTAATGAGGTTGCCAAACAGCTTGCCCACTCGCCAGATTTGATGTGCCGGCGCGTCCAATGCAAAGGAAAAACGGTTGACGTCTTATTTTTAAGCAATTTAATTAATCATGACCACTTGCAACAAAACGTGTTGGCATTTATTCATGACCAAGAAGACGTATCGTTAAAACAGCTCGCTCGCTGTTTGCCAATCGGTGCGGTGCGCGTATGTGAAACAGAAAAAGAGATGGCGTCTTACATACGCGACGGTTGGGCATGTATATATATCGAAGGAGAAGCGCGCGGACTTGCCGTTAACATCGCTGAAAAAGTAGAACGTTCGCTTGAAAAGGCAGAAACGGAATCGCTCGTCCTCGGGCCGAAAATGTCGTTTACGGAGTCGATTGATACAAACATTCGCATTTTGCGCCAAAATGTGACCGATGCGAAATTAGTGACGGAAAAAATGACGATCGGGATGCGCAACTCGCTTGAAGTGCGCGTCGTGTACATCGAAGATATTGCCGATGAAGAAAACGTTCAAACGGTAAAGCAACGGCTGTCTGAGCTTCACATTGACGAAGTGATCGACAGTTCCGTATTAGCTCAACTATTGGACGATCACGCATACACGATTTTTCCGCAATATTTATTAACGGAGCTTCCTGACCGACTAGCGTACAGTTTAATGAAAGGACGCATCGGCATTTTCGTTGACCGAAGTCCGACCGTCATTATTTGTCCGACGACGTTTTTTAGCTTTTTTGAAACGACAGAAGATATTTATTTACGTTGGACGATGAGCACTGTATTGCGCGCGATTCGCATGCTCGGCATTTTTGCTTCCATTTTTTTATCGCCGCTTTATGTTGCTGTCATTACGTATCATTACGAAGTCATTCCGTCCGCTTTGCTTTTGACGATTGGCGAATCGCGTTCGCGCGTCCCATTTCCTCCCGTCATTGAAGCGTTGTTTCTTGAATTTATGATTGAGCTGTTGCGCGAAGCAGGAGCGCGCTTGCCGACAAAAGTCGGCCAAACGATGGGTATCGTCGGCGGTATCGTCCTTGGACAAGCGGCAGTCGATGCGGGATTTACGAGCAACGTGCTCATTATTATTGTTGCGTTAAGTGCGCTCGGCTCATTTACGGCGCCGAGTTATGAGATGGGCGCAACGATCCGTATTTTACGCTTTCCGATTATTTTATTAGCGGCGCTTTGGGGACTTGTCGGTATATTGATCGGCGTCAGCCTGTTGCTTATTCATTTATTAAAACTCACATCGCTTGGGCGCCCGTACGTATCGCCCATTTATCCGTTTCGTTTCGCCGATATGAAATATGCGCTCATTCGTTTGCCACAAAAGTTTTATAGCGAGCGTCCGAAAACGAATCGTCCGCAAAACGCCCGTCGCTTTTCATGGCGTGAAGCGATGAAACGAAAGGATTTGGATGAATGATGAAAACGCCAAACGAACGGCTGTCGATTAACGCTTACCTCGTGTTTTTTCTCATCCATACTGCACAAATCGGTCTTGGCATCGTCGGCGTGCAGCGCGTCATTTTTGTTGAAGCGCGCCAAGATGCATGGATTGCTGTTTTGCTGAGCGGATTATGGATTCATCTCGTCGTTTTCGTCATATATAAAACGTTAACATCAACGGAACATGACAACATTTTTTCGCTTCATACGTTCGTGTATGGGCGCGTGTTCGGCTGGATCGCCAACGCGCTCGTTGTTGCCTACTTTTTAATGGCGTATACGTCCATTTTGCTTGGTTACGTTGAAATGGCATTAACGTGGATGTATCCCGATTTTCCGCTTTGGGGTGGATTGCTTATTTTAGTTATTTTAACGGTATACGCCCTATATGGTGGGGGATTTCGGCTCGTTGCGGGCGTTAGTTTTTTAACGTTTTTTATGACCATTTGGATTGTCATCGTCGTCTTTCAGCCGCTTAAATATGCGGAATGGATTCATTTACAGCCTGTTTTTGAAGCGACGCCGACACAAATGGCAAAAGGGGTGTTAAAAACGGCGTATACGATGCTCGGATTTGAAGTGTTGTACGTCATTTATCCGTTTGTGAAAGAAAAAGGGCGCGTTCATCGTTATGCTCAACTTGGCGTCATGTTGACGACGTTTCTCGTAGCGGTAGTGACAATCATTGCGATCGCTTTTTTTAGCCCGAAGCAGCTCGATGTGACCATTTGGGCGTCGTTGTCGATGTTTACGATCGTCAAATTTCCGTTTATTGAACGGTTTGAATACATCGTTATTCCGCTTTGGCTGCTCGTCATTTTGCCTAACTTGCTTATGTTTATGTGGGCGATGACGCGCGGTGGAAAAGCGCTTTTTCATATAAAGCAAAAATATATGTTATTCGTGTTCGGTTTCCTTTCATTTCTCGTTGCGATATTATTTCAACAGCGCGCTACCATTAACGAATTTATTGATCAAGTCGGGTGGTACGGATTTTGGCTTAGTTTTGTTTATCCGTTTATATTGTACGTATTTGTGCGCATAAAAACATGGACAAAGGGGAGCGCGAGATGAAGTGGCTGATCGTTTGTATGATGTTATTAAGCGGATGTGTGCAACCACGCGTCCTTGAAAGACAAGGAATCATTACGGCTACTGGATTTGATAAAAAAGGGAAGTTATATGAAGGGGCGTCCGTGATGCTTTCGTTTCAAACGAGCGGGTCGTCTATGTCTGAAGTGATTGAAGCAGCAAATAAAACGAGCAAAGGACTTCGCCAAGATTTAGAAGCGCAAACGAGCCACGATTTAGGATCAGGGCAAATTCGTGTGATCGTATACGGAAAAGAGCTCGCCGAAAAAGAAGGGATTTTTACGTTAACCGATACGCTGCAGCGTGATGCAAATATCGGTTCGCTCGTTTATTTAGCCGTCGGGGAGCCGAGCGCAAAACAAATCGTGAAAAGTAAAAAGCATGAAGATACTCCAGACATCGGGACGTATTTATATCGGTTAATTGAAAAAAACTTGCGCAGCGAATCGCTTTTAGCTGCAACGTTACATGAGTTTATTCATAGTTATTACGATGTCGGAAAAGACCCGATTTTACCTTGTTTATCGTTGCGTGACGATAAACCGATTATTGAAAAAGTGGCGCTATTTCGCGGCGACAAATTTGTCGGGACGGTACGGCTTGATGAAAGTTTTTATATTAAAATATTAGCATCACAGTATAACGCAGGGTTGAAAAATATTACAGTGTCGCGCGATGATGTCGCTCCGTTATTAATAAATAAAAAGACAAAAAAAGTCAATATCGTTATCAATGAGATAAAAACAAAACGAAAAATCAAACTTATTAGCCGAGAGCCAGCTCCGCATTTTCGCGTCACCGTCAAGCTGCAAGCAGAAATTTTAGAGATGTCCGAAAAAATGAAGCCGATTATGCAAGCGAATGTCCACATTCTTGAGCGGGCGATTGAAAAACAAATGAAAAAAGAAATAGAGCACTTACTAAATAAGCTAAAAGCATACAACACCGATCCGATCGGCTTCGGACAAATATACGACCACTCGGTGCGCGCATTGCAGTTGACGGATAAACAATGGCAAAAATTATATGACAACGCAAAAATAGATGTCGATATGCACGTGTCGATTTTACGTACAGGAACAATTGACTAATTTCCGTTTCTTTATGAAAAATTATTTTCAATCATCATGCCATATGGTTTAATAAAAGAAGGAGGAAGAAAACAAAAAGCGAGGATTACAACATGAACGAACAGCAGTATATGTCCCAACACCCTCCATTGATAAAATGGGAGACCGTTGGGCAACATCTTCATCAATACGCTCTTTTCTTTATTACCGATCGGGACGGAACGATTGTTTACATGGACGATTCATTGTTACGACAACTATCGGGTCGTTACTATGACGTTCATCAGTTCGTTGAGCGTACCGACGACATCGTCTCTTCATTGCGCGATGCGAACGTATGGCGCGGAAAAACAGTCGTTGACGATCGTCCTGCGTATGTGCACGTTCATTTGTTTCAATCGCATATCGTTTGGACCGGTTTCTTTTTGTTAGCGACGGACGACTATAACGATTCGTTGACAGGAGCATTGTCGTACGAATCGTTTCAACATATGCTTCGGGAGCGAATGAACGAGCGTGAGCCTTTCGCATTATTGTCACTCAATTTAGATCGTTTTAAATTTATTAACGATTTAATTGGCTATGAGTGCGGAAATGAATTGTTAAAACAAGTGGTAGAGCGGCTGCAACGGCATCAACATCTCGTCATTTCGCGGCAAGATCGCGACCAATTTTTTCTCGCTTTTTATACGGCGAAACGGCATGACATACGCCGTGCGATAGACGACGTCATTCAGTCCTTCTCTACACCCTTTTACTTAGCTGAACATGAATTAACGGTGACACCAAGCATTGGTGTAAGCGTATTTCCAGATGATGCAACCGACTGGCCGACGCTCGTTTCACTCGCCGATTTAGCGTTAGAAACGGCGAAGGAAAACGGTGGAAATACATATTGTTTTTATACGAACGAGCTAAAAAAGACGAACGAAGAAAAATTGTACATTCAACATAGCATTCGAAAAGCGTTGAAAAACGATGAATTTACGATCCACTATCAGCCGATTATAGACATTGCTTCCGGGCAAATTGTCGCTGTCGAAGCGTTGTTGCGCTGGTTTCATCCGAAGCGCGGCTGGATTTCACCGGCGACGTTTATTCCGATTGCAGAAGAAACGAACCTCATTCAGCCGATTGGCGATTGGGTGTTGCGGCAAGTGTGTGAACAAAGCAAAATATGGAGAGAAAAAGGGATGCCGCACGTACAAATGGGTGTGAACATTTCGATTAAACAATTTTTGCAGGCCGATTTCGTCAAGCATATCGAACACGTGTTGCGAATGTACGAGTTAGATCCGTTTTGTTTAAAGTTAGAAATTACTGAAAGTATGGCGATGCATCATATGGATGACGTGCTTGCGCAGCTGCAATCGCTCAAACATTTAGGGCTTCAGCTCGCCGTCGACGATTTTGGGACAGGCTATTCATCGTTGAACTATTTAAAAAGGTTGCCGGTTGATATCATTAAAATTGATCGTTCATTTATACAAGATATGGTCAAACATTCGTACGATTTGTCGATTGTGCGCGCCGTCATTCAAGTGGCGCATAGTTTGCAAATGAAAGTTGTTGCGGAAGGGGTCGAAACGGAACAACAGCTTGCAATTTTACAGCAAGAAGGCTGTGACCGCGCCCAAGGCTACTACTTCAGCAAGCCGCTTTCCGCTGAACAATTTGAACAATTAGTCCAACGTGAGAAAGGGCGATCTCATTAAGAGGCCGCCCTTTTGTGTAATATAATAAAGTAAGAAAGAATGGGATGAGCTTGTCCTTAGCGAAATGTTTTCCCGAACCGGTGAGTACGAAACGGGTCGTAACGTTTCGGCTTCGGTTGTACATCTTCCGGCGAAATGCCCGTATATGCTTGCAGTAGTCGTTTTGCTTGAGACAACGGCATTTTTGCAACAGGGTTACGATAAGAGTCGTCCAACGCACCGAGATGAGGCAACTGCTTGAAGTCTTCTTTTGTTGGAGGTATATGGAAGTAATACGCGCCGATCGCCACAAGCACATCTGATTTTTGCTGGCTGTACTTCGGGTTTCGGGAAAAATGAAGCCCAACTTTTTTCGCCTTTCCTTCTGCAAGCATTTTTTCAATCGTTTTTTTCTTAAGCAAATACAAGTACGAAGGATTTAAAGCGGCTTTCGCATGGCGGTTGACGGTAAATAGCGCAACCGATAAATTTTCAACGGTGCATTCAACAGTTTCCATTCGCATTTCACTCCTTTTTTTATTTTGGTACACTTTTATTATACACGATGACTTATGTTTTTGGAAAATTTTCAATTTATTTTTTTATATGAGGGAGGACGAACGTTGAAATACGGCATTATTGATATTGGCTCGAATACGATGCGTCTCGTCATTTACGAACAAAGCAAAAGCGGACGATTGCGCGAACGAGAAAACGTAAAAATCGCGGCTCGCTTGCGCAACTATTTGACAGAAGACGGATTATTTACGGATGAAGGATTGCATATTCTTTTAGAAGGATTATTGACGTTTCAAGATGTGACGCGCTTTCATCGCCTCCATGATGTCAAATGTGTGGCGACGGCAACGATTCGTCAAGCGCGCAATCGCGATGACATCGTTCGCATCGTCGCCGAACGAACGGATTTTCATATGCGTATTTTATCCGAATATGAAGAAGCATACTACGGTTTTTTAGCTGTCGTTCAATCGACGTCGTTTTATGAAGGCATTACCGTCGATGTAGGCGGAGGAAGTACGGAAGTGACGTATTTTTACAACCGCGAACTTGTTGATTATTATAGTTTTCCGTTTGGAGCGTTGTCGTTAAAGCGCGATTTCGTCTCAGGAAACGTTCCGACCGATGAAGAGCTACAAACGTTGCGCGCATATATTGATAAGCAATTTCAATCGTTGCCTTGGTTGAAGCAACGCCGATTGCCGATCATCGCCATCGGAGGAAGCGCCCGCAACGTCGTGCAAGTGCATCAAATGCTGCAAAACTATCCGATTGCAGGCATTCATCAATACGAAATGAAACGGGAACATATCGTTCAAGTGAAAAAATATTTGCGCTCGCTCACGTTCGACCAGCTACAAAAAGTGGAGGCGTTATCGAAAGACCGAGCGGATTTAATTATTCCCGCCGTTGAAGTATTTCAAACGTTATATGAAACGGTCGATGCGACGACGTTTATTTTAAGCCGAAAAGGGTTGCGCGACGGCATTTTTTACGAACAGTTTGGACCGACGGTGTTTCCCAGCGTATTAGAAGAAAGTTTTTTTGAATTAGCGCAAGATTACGAAGTGAACACGAATGATGTTCAACATGTGTTAAAGCTCGTCATTCAACTGTTTGAGCAAATGCGCGCCCTTGCTTTATTTCCGCTCGCAGGGGAAGACCTCGTCTTATTAAAGCGCGCTGCCCATGTGTTTTATTTAGGGCAATATGTCGATGAAGAGGCAAGCAGCCAGCATACGTTTTACATTTTAGCGAATCGAACGATTGACGGATTAAGCCATCGCGATCGCGTGCAACTTGCGCTCGTCGCATCGTTCAAAAATAAAACGTTGTTTAAACAATATATTCAACCTTTTGACACATGGTTTACTCGCGCAGAACAAAAAAAGCTTCGGTTTCTTGGCGCGTTGTTAAAGTTCGCTTACAGCTTAAACGATACGAAACGAAATATCGTCAACCGCGTGCAGCTTGAACTGAAAGAAGAAACGATCGTCATGCACGTGTTTTGCAATCAATCGTTTAAAGCGGAAGAATATCAAGCAGAAAAACATAAAAAGCACGTTGAAAAAATAATGAAGCGACCGATTCAATTACAGTTTTATTTGGAGGGATGACAATGGATTTAAGCCATCCGCGCTATTACAACAATCGCGAATTAAGTTGGCTCGCGTTTAACGAGCGCGTCTTGCAAGAAGCGATGGACGAACGCAACCCGCTATTAGAACGGTTTAAATTTTTAGCGATTTTTAGCTCGAATTTGGACGAGTTTTTTATGGTGCGCGTCGCTGGGTTAAAAGATCAAGTAAAAGCCGGGTTTAATAAGCCGGAAAATAAAGCGGGACTGACGCCGAAAGAACAGTTGAAGCAAATTGCGAAAAAAACGCATGAGCTTGTCAAATGGCAGTACGACATGTACAATCGGACGTTGTTGCCGATGTTGCATGAGGAAGGGGTATATTTGCTTGCCCCAAACGAATGGGACGATGAACAGCGAACATATTTACAAACGTATTTTATGAAAAATATTTTCCCTGTATTAACGCCGATGGCTGTCGATGCGTATCGCCCGTTTCCGATGTTATTAAATAAAAGTTTAAACTTAGCGATCGTGCTCGAAGATGACGAAGAAGATGATGATGAACGAAAAAAACTAGCGATCGTGCAAGTGCCGTCCGTGCTAAGTCGCTTCATTCCTTTACCTAAACAAAACGATATGCATGCGTACGCCTTGTTAGAAGATGTGATTACGACGTTTATTCATACGTTATTTAAAGGGTACACCGTTTCGTCTGTTACGCAATTTCGCATTACGCGCAATGCCGATTTAACGATTCATGAAGAAGGGGCGCGCGATTTATTAAAAGAAATTGAAAAAGAATTAAAAAAGCGAAAATGGGGCGCGGCCGTCCGGTTAGAAATGAGCAAAAAAGGGTTTGACGAATGGGTGCTTGATTATTTATTAGATGAGTTAGAAATTCACGAAAAAGATGTGTACAAAATAGACGGGCCGATTGATTTCACGTTTTTATTTTCGTTTTATCATGAAGTGGCGCGCTATAAAGAACATCTCGTTTTTCAAACGCTCATTCCGCAGCCGCCAAAAGATGTAGATGATGAGGAAGATATATTTGAAAAGGCGAAAGAACGCGATTTGTTGTTTCATCATCCGTACGAGTCGTTTCAGCCGATTATTGACTTTATTTCCGATGCGGCAGATGATCCAGACGTGTTGGCGATCAAGCAGACGTTGTATCGCGTCAGTGGCGATTCACCCATTATTGAAGCGTTAAAGCGAGCGGCGGAAAACGGCAAGCAAGTAACTGTCCTCGTTGAATTAAAAGCGCGCTTCGATGAAGAAAATAACGTTCAATGGGCGAAGGAACTTGAAAAAGCAGGGTGCCACGTCATTTATGGGATGACGCATTTAAAAACACATAGTAAAATTACGTTGATCGTTCGGCAAAAACAAGGGAAAATTGAGCGGTTCGTTCATTTAGGGACGGGCAATTATAACGATGCAACCGCCAAAATTTACACCGATTTCGGTTTCATTACGTCCAATGAACAATTTAGTGAAGATGCGACAAACTTTTTTAATTATTTAAGCGGCTACATGGAGAAGCCGGAGTTTCATCATCTTGTTGTTGCCCCGTTTGATTTGCGGCAACGGTTTTTACAGCTCATCGACGAAGAAATTCGTTACCATAAGCAATACGGTGACGGTCGCATCATCGCTAAAATGAACTCGCTAACGGACAAACAGCTCATCATGAAACTGTACGAAGCATCGCAAGCGGGGGTACAAATCGATTTAATTGTGCGCGGCATTTGTTGTTTGCGCCCACAAATGAAAGGTGTGAGCGAAAACATTCGCGTCCGCAGCATCGTCGGCCGCTTTTTAGAACATAGCCGCGTCTATTACTTTCACCATCATGGGCAAGAGCGCGTCTTTTTATCTTCAGCCGATTGGATGACGCGCAATATGGATCGCCGCATTGAAATTTTATTTCCAATTTTCCGCCAACAATTAAAACAGCGGCTCATTGACGTATTGCACATCTTGCTTTCCGACAACGTGAAAGCGCGCGAACAAAATGAACGTGGGGAATACGATTATGTCAAGCGAAAAGAAGGAGAAGAAGAAATAGATAGCCAAATGATATTGTTTCAAATGGCGTACGATGTCGCAGACGATGAAGAATAGGGAGATGATCGTATGAAAGAAAGTGGGGCAGTAGCACTCGGAGGGGCGTTAGGAGCGCTATGCCGCTATGGAGTCGCCCTCGCGTTTCCGTTTTTTACGTTTCCGTGGGGAACGTTGCTTGTGAACTACATCGGTTCTTTTTTTCTCGGAGCGCTTACCGCTTACGTCGGAAAAAGGAAAGTGGCTGAATGGCTGCGTCTTGCGATCGGAACGGGATTTTGTGGCGGATTGACGACGATGTCAACGTTTAGTAAAGAGACGCTCATTTTATGGAACGGGCACGTTGCGCTCGCGGCATCGTATGTGATCGCTTCCCTTTGCGGTGGATTGTTTCTTTGTTATGCAGGCATATACGTCGGTGAGCGAATGGTTAGGAAAGATGTAGGTGAAGTATCATGATGATGGTTGCACTTGGTGGAGCGTTTGGCGCGTGGTGCCGTTACCAGCTCGGCATATGGCTTCTTCGCTGGACGAAGCAGTCGCCGGTGCCGCTTTCCATTTTGTTCATCAACTGGCTCGGCTCATTCGGTCTTGGCATGGTGCTTGCCCATGACGTGCAGGCGATCGGGATGACAGTTGGCTTTTTTGGCGCGTTCACGACGTTTTCGACATTTAGCGTTGAAGCTTTACAGCTGTTATTGGGCAAACAATATAAAGAAGCGCTTTTGTACATGAGCGCTTCAATGATTGGGAGCATATGCTTGTTTCAAGCCGGGTTCATGTTATGACCCGGCTTTTAACGTAAACAACGTAAGTTCGGGTGGTGTTAAAAAGCGAAACGGCATGCGCGTCGTTCCGAGACCGCGATTGACGTACAAGGTGAGCGGCCCGACGTCGTAAAATCCTTCAATATATTGTTTAGCTAATGGAGGGGTAACGATCGGGCCGATCCACGGCAGCTGAATTTGTCCGCCATGGCTATGCCCGGACAGTTGCAGATGAAACGGATAGGCGCTCGCTTGCGTCGCGAGGTCAGGCTCGTGAATGAGCACGATCGTATACGTATTTTTCGGCATACGTTGCACCGTTTTCGAAAAATTTGGCTTACCGAGCATAAAATCGTCTAACCCGGCGATGACGATTTGTTCACTCCCTTGCTTAATCGCTACCCATTCGTTGACGAGCAACCGAAACCCGCTTTTTTCCATCATCTCTTTATATATGTCCGTACCATATCCGCCGTGATCGTGATTGCCGTAAATGCAAAACTTTCCTAAAGGGGCGTCGAGTTGTTGTAATAGCGCTGTCATTGTGTCAACATGTTCATATTTGTTCGGTTCATCAAGCAAATCGCCTGTAAAACAAATGACGTGCGGAGCGAGGTCGTTTATTTTTGTGACGATGCGTTGAAACTGCTCAACCGTATCATGATACCCTGCATGTACGTCGCTAAATTGGAGGAGGCGGCACCCATCAAACTGTTTCGGAATGAGCGGGTGAACGATATCGTATTGACGTACCGTCAACCGCCGCGGTTCAACGTATTTGGCGTACATATAACCTGTCGTTGAAAGCAACGCCCCTTTGACAAGGAAAGAAAAACATGTTTTTAAAAAATCTCGTCGTTTCATGAGATCATACCTTATACGTAGAAATGTTCTCCACTCATTATAAAAGAAAAAAGTCGGTAAAAACAGCAAAAACAATATTAAAAATTTTCTAAATATATAGTACAATAAAAAGTGAATGAATAGCCATTCATAAAAGGGGATGAGGACAATGAACGGGAAAGTCATTATTGTGACAGGTGGTTCAAGCGGCATGGGGAAATATATGGCGAAGCGTTTCGCGCATGAAGGAGCGCACGTCGTCATTACAGGAAGAAGAAAAGAAGCGCTTGAAGAAGCGGCAGCTGACATCGGTGGAAGTGTTTTACCAATCGTTATGGACGTACGCCAACCGGAATTAGTCGCAGCGATGGTGAAAGAAACGGATGAGCGTTTTGGGAAAATTGATGCGCTCATTAATAACGCAGCAGGCAATTTTATTTGCCCGGCGGAAAAGCTCTCGATTAACGGCTGGAATAGCGTCATCGACATCGTCTTAAACGGGACGTTTTATTGCAGCCGAGAAGTCGGGAACTATTGGATTGAAAAAGGACAAAAAGGATCGATCATCAACATTGTCGCTACATACGCATGGGGAGCGGGCGCAGGTGTCATTCACTCCGCATGCGCTAAAGCAGGTGTGTTAACGATGACGCGCACGTTAGCTGTGGAATGGGGGAAAAAATACGGCTTTCGTGTAAACGCGATCGCTCCCGGTCCGATTGAGCGAACAGGTGGGGCGGAAAAACTCATTTTATCGGAAGAGATGGAAAAGCGTGTGAAAGATAGCGTACCGCTCGGCCGATTTGGCACGCCTGAAGAAATTGCCGGCGTCGCTTCATTTTTACTTTCCGATGCGGCTGCGTATATAAACGGGGAGTGCATCACAGTCGACGGTGGACAGTGGTTAAATCAACATCCGTTTTAAAGCGACGTTTGCTAGCGTCGCTTTTTTTATTTTTGTTATGGTATAATGGGTGAAAAAAACGGGGGAGGCGGCGTCGTTTGGATGCGCTAGACATTTTAACACACATCGATCAAGTCGTTCCGCATTATCAACCGATTTTTAGCGCTGACGAGCAATGCATCGTTGGATACGAAGTGCTCGGTAGATTTCAGCATGGCGATGAAGTCGTCAGCCTCGGTCCATTTTTTCACGACGAGACGATTCCAGAAGAATTTCGTATGGAAGTTGACAGCGTCGTGACGACGAAGGCGCTCGATCAGTTTGTGACGGAGCGACCAGCACCGCTTATTTTCATTAACCGCGATGCAAACGTGTTAATGGTTGATCGGGGAGAATCGTTTTTACAGCTTCTTCTTTCATATAAAGAAAAAGGACTACAACTGAACCAAGTCGTCCTTGAAATTACAGAGCATCGCTTTAAAGGGGACGTACAGCAGCTCGGTCACGTATTGACGTATTTGCGTACGTACGGCATACAAATCGCCGTCGACAATATCGGAAAAGAAAGCAGCAATTTAGATCGCATCCGGCTGCTTGCGCCCGATTTATTAAAAATTGATTTGCACTCGTTGCGCACATCAGCAACGACGACATCGTACGACGACGTTCTTTATTCCATTTCGCTACTCGCGCGCAAAATCGGGGCGACGCTTTTGTATGAAGATATTGAAAACGCCTTTCAGCTACAATATGCATGGCGAAATGGCGGACGGTACTATCAAGGTTATGATTTGCATGAACCATCGCCTTCGTTTCTTCCAAAAGATTTATTAAAAGAGCGATTGCGCAATCAGTTTCATACGTTTATTCAACATGAAAAAAAGAAACTGCAAACGTTGTACGACATTTCCGAACAATTTCAAACGCGCATATCCGACCTTGTCGTGAAACATAAAAAAGCATCGTCGTTTAACGAACTCATTTCAAGTTTAGCTAAACATTTAAACGATTGCAGTTTTCGCATTTACGTTTGTGACGATGACGGCTTCCAGAAGTCTGCCAACATGTTTAAAAAAGGAGACGCATGGGAGCTGCAGCCGCAATATGAAATGAAAAATTGGAGCTGGCGTCCGTATTTTTTAGAAAATATCATTCGTATGCGCTCGCGCAAACGCGGTATTTTATCGGACTTATACAGCGACATTGAAACAGGGGAGACGATCCGCACGTATTCGTATCCGCTTGATGAGCATCATTATTTATTTATCGACTTAACGTATGAATATTTATTTGAACATAATGCTCATTTGTAATAAAACGTCGCTTGCGGTGGAAAAGTAAGCATGAGGTGAACGATGATGGACACATTTTCTTGGATTCTTTTGCTTATCGCAAGCGGAGTATTAGTTTGGGGATTTGTTTATACGTATCAACTTGGCAAGCGGCAACGTACGCAAGGAGAATACGATACGAGCGTCGGGGAAAAAGTAGCTGCTCATCCATATGTACGCAATCCGGTTTTTATTGCATACATCGTTTTTGTTGTTTTATTAATTGGCTACATCGCATACGTCGCGCTTCAAACGTAAGCCCGCTCCCGTGGGCTTTCGTTTTTGTTTACTTTTTTCGCGAATCTTGGTACAGTAGTGAATAGTCGTTGAAATACGTATCGGAAAGGAAGGGACGCCATGTCGCAATTATTAGGCATTATCCAACGTTTAATTAGCTTACAAGAGCAAAAAACAGGAACGAACGAAGCACCGCAACGCAATTTTGAAGTAAACGGTGAAAAAAAATGCAGCGTTACATATTATGAAAAAACGAACACGTTCGTATTGGAAGTGTACGAAAAAGGAGAAAAACCGAAATCGTACCAGTTCGACAACATCGATATGATCGCCATCGAAATTTTTGATTTGTTGAATTAAGTCTTCACATCGGTGAAGGCTTTTTTACTATACTTCTCGCTTTTCCTTATTGAAATGAACATGTTACAATGACAGGTGGGGATTATATCGTGAAAGGCGGAATGACGATGCAACAACCTTCGCTGACCGAATTAATGATTCCGTCCGATAAAGTGGCGCACGTGCAAGTGGGGAATCATTTAGAACATGCTTTACTCGTCTTAACGCGCACAGGGTATTCAGCCATCCCAGTGTTAAATATGACGTATCAACTGCAAGGGCTCATCAGCATGACGATGATTATGGATGCGATTTTAGGTGTAGAGCGCATTGAATTTGAGCGGCTTGAAACGATGAAAGTCGAACAGGCGATGCAACGCAACATCCCGCGTTTACATGTAAACGACTCGTTTTTAAAAGCGTTAAAGTTGCTCATTGACCATCCGTTCGTTTGCGTCGAAAACGATGACGGCTATTTTGTAGGCATTGTGACGCGCCGCGAAATATTGAAGCGATTCAATCGTTCCATGTATGAAAAGCGTCAATAAATATGCTTGTCACCGTTTGTTTCATTTGCTAAAGTAAAAAAATAAAACGATAAGGAGGAACTTCATATGATGATGGATGCGAATGAAATTATTTCGTTTATTCAAAACAGCAAAAAGAAAACACCGGTAAAAGTATACATAAAAGGAGAGATCGCCGACATTGATTTCGGACCGAGCGCGAAAACGTTCATTACCGGTCGTACAGGCGTCGTGTTTGGCGAATGGGCAGACATTGAAGCGGCGCTTGAAGCGAACAAACATAAAATTGAAGATTACGTTGTAGAAAACGATCGCCGCAATTCCGCAATTCCGCTTCTTGACTTAAAACATATAAAAGCGCGCATCGAGCCGGGAGCGATCATTCGCGATCAAGTGCAAATTGGTGACAATGCGGTTATTATGATGGGCGCGGTCATTAATATCGGCGCAGTCGTCGGTGAAGGTACGATGATTGATATGAACGCGGTGCTCGGCGGACGGGCGACGGTAGGGAAAAACTGCCACGTTGGAGCAGGTGCGGTACTTGCAGGCGTCATTGAGCCGCCATCCGCAAAACCGGTCATTGTAGAAGACGATGTGATGATCGGGGCAAACGCCGTCATTTTAGAAGGGGTTACAGTCGGCAAAGGTGCGGTCGTTGCGGCTGGGGCAATCGTTACGGAAGATGTGCCGCCATATACGGTCGTTGCAGGTGTGCCTGCGCGCGTCATTAAACAAATTGACGAAAAAACGAAAGCGAAAGTAGAAATTAAACAAGAACTTCGTCAACTATAAAGCGTGGGCGTTTCCACGCTTTTTTCAAAAGGAGGAAGCGTATGGGCGACTTTATCCGTATTCGCCGCGATTTGCACCAAATTCCTGAGCTCGGCTTTCAAGAATTTAAAACACAGCAATACATATTGAACTATCTCGCTACTTTGCCGCAACAACGTTTGGATGTGAAAACGTGGCGCACCGGCATTTTCGTACGCGTACGTGGCCTTTCTCCGACGAAAACGATCGGCTATCGCGCCGATATGGACGGGCTGCCGATTGACGAACAGACGGACGTCCCGTTTCGCTCGACGCACGAAGGACGGATGCACGCATGCGGACACGATATGCATATGGCGATTGCGCTCGGCGTGCTTACTCATGTCGTTCATCATCCGATTCGCGATCATATGCTCTTTATTTTTCAACCGGCTGAAGAAGGACCGGGTGGAGCGCTTCCGATGTTGGAGAGCGAGGAGATGAAAGAATGGATGCCTGATATCGTACTCGCCTTGCATATCGCTCCAGAATATCCGGTCGGAACGATTGCGACGAAAGAAGGGCTCTTATTTGCGAATACGTCTGAACTTTTTATCGATTTTATCGGTAAAGGTGGGCACGCGGCCTTTCCGCACGAAACGAAAGATATGGTCGTCGCTGCAAGCGCCTTTATTATGCAGCTGCAGACGATCGTCGCGCGCAACGTCAATCCGCTCGATAGCGCCGTCATTACGATCGGAAAGTTGACGAGCGGCACCGTTCAAAACGTCATCGCTGAGCGCGCTCGGCTCGAAGGAACGATTCGCACCCTTTCACCGGAGGCGATGGAAAAAATAAAAGGGCGCATTGAAGCGCTCGTGCGCGGCATCGAAGTCGCTTACGATTGCGAAGCACATATCGATTACGGTTCGATGTATTATCAAGTATACAACGATGAAACGCTCACAAATGAATTTATGCAGTTCGTTGAAAAAGAAACGAACGTCCGCCTCGTCCGCTGCCAAGAAGCGATGACAGGGGAAGATTTCGGCTATATGCTCGCTCGCATTCCAGGATTTATGTTTTGGCTTGGGGTGCAATCGCCGTTCGGCTTGCATCATGCGAAACTAAACCCGAACGAAGAGGCGATTGACGTTGCTATTGAGCTATTGACGCGCTATATCGCTTGGAAAGGAAACGAATACGAAGCAAAGGAAGAAGGACGATGAAACTACGGGAACTTATGCCATCATTAGACGGAGCAACGACGACATTAAACGGAAACGTCACGCGCGAACAGCTCATCGGAAAGCCGACGCTCATTCATTTTTGGGCGGTGAGCTGCCATCTTTGTAAAGACGGAATGAAACAAGTCAACGTCTTTCGCGAGCGTTATAAAGGGGAATTGCACGTCATATCCGTCCACATGCCGAGAATAGAAAGCGACAAAAACGTAGATGCGGTAAAACAGCTTGCTGAACAATACGGCATGACCCATCCGCTTCTCGTTGACAATGACCATCGAATAAAAGAAGCGTTTGACAATCGCTGCGTGCCGACATATTACGTGTTTGATGCGGACGGCATATTTCGCCATTATCAAGCAGGGAGCGGTGGTATGCATATGTTAGAAAAACGAATCGTGCGCGTCATCGAACAATATCGAACAAGAGGGGATGTGTCGTGAAGAAAAAAGAATTTGCGGTCATCGGGCTTGGACGTTTCGGAGGGAGCGTATGCCGGACGTTAAGCGAACAAGGAATGGAAGTGCTTGCGATCGATGTGAATGAAGATAAAGTGAATGAATACGCATCCATTGCCTCACAAGCGGTTGTTGCCGATTCAACGGATGAAAATGTATTGAAAAGTTTAGGCATTCGTAATTTCGACCACGTCATCGTCGCGATTGGCGACAACATTCAAGCGAGCATTTTGACGACATTAATTTTAAAAGAGCTCGGTGTCGAAAAAATTACAGTAAAAGCAACGAACGATTATCATGAAAAAGTGTTGAAAAAAATTGGCGCCGACCATATCGTTCATCCGGAGCGCGATATGGGTGAGCGCATCGCGAACAATATGATTTCCAACAATGTGCTCGACTATTTAGAGCTGTCTGACCGACATAGCATCGTTGAAATTGTCGCGAATGAAAAACTTCATGGTCACTCCTTATTAGAGCTCGACATTCGCGCGAAATACGGCATTAACATCGTGGCGATTAAGCGGCATAACGACATTATCGTCTCGCCGCTCGCATCGGAAACGATTTACGCCGGGGATATTTTAATCGTCATCGGCGCCGATCAAGACATTGACCGCTTCGAAAGCGAAGTCGTTGGCGAATAAAAAAGAAGGTGTCCAAACGGGCACCTTCTTTTTTTCACTAAGTATAGCTATTCACAAAACTATTTGTTCTTTCAATGATCTTTTTTCTCTTCTAGATATTTTAAAGCGACAAGTTTTCGAGTCCGTCATTTATTAGTCGCCTGCGGATGAGCGACAAGTTTTCGAGTCCGCCATTTATTAGTCGCCTGCGGATGAGCGACAAGTTTTCCTTCTGTCGCTACGATTTTTAATGGTAGCGAGCATTCGATCGTGGGTAACTAAAACACCCTACATCTGTATTTTCATTATATTCAACAGAATTTATTCTGTCAATGAGCATAGTTTTGTGCTTTTCTTATATTTCCATAATAATCGGCAAAATCATCGGTTTTCGCTTCGTTTTTTCGTATAAAAACGGTGCGAGCGTATCGGTAATTTCCGTTTTAATGTCAGACCATTGATTTGTACCTTGTTCAAGCAATTGTTGTAAATGTTTAGCAATGAGCTGTTGAGCGTCGCTAATTAAATTGCCCGACTCACGCATATAAACGAATCCGCGTGAAATAATGTCTGGACCTGCGGCAATTTTCATTTCTTTCATATTAATGCTTACAACGACGATGACAAGCCCTTCCTCCGATAAAATGCGGCGGTCGCGCAATACGATGTTGCCGATATCTCCGATGCCGCTTCCATCAATATACACCGAGCCGGACGGAATTTTACCGACGATGCTTGCGCCTTCTTCGCTAATGCCGAGCACTTCGCCGTTGTCCATAATAAAGCAATTTTCCTCCGGGACACCGCAATCGACAGCGAGTTTGACGTGCATTTTTTGCATGCGATATTCGCCGTGAATCGGCATAAAATATTTCGGCTTCATTAGGCGAATCATTAATTTTTGTTCTTCTTGCCCACCGTGACCGGACGTATGAATATCGCTAAGCGGCCCGTGGATCACTTCCGCTCCTGCGCGTGCGAGCATGTTAATAATGCGGTTAACGCTTACTGTATTGCCCGGAATCGGCGAGGACGAAAAGACGACCGTATCGCCCGGCATAATTTGAATTTGACGGTGTGAGCCGTTAGCGATGCGCGACAACGCCGCCATTGGTTCACCTTGGCTTCCGGTGCAAAGAATGGTGACGCGATGGGCAGGAAGACGGTTAATTTGCGCCGCATCGACGAACGTATCTTTCGGGCATTTAATGTAGCCGAGCTGTTGGCCAATTTCAATCGCCGCTTCCATGCTCCGTCCGAATACGGCAATTTTTCGGTTGTTTAATACAGCCGCTTCCGTCACTTGTTGCAAGCGATGAATGTTTGAAGCAAACGTCGCGAAAATGATGCGCCCTTGCACTTTTCGGAAAATATCATGAATGCTTTCTCCGACGCGCCGTTCCGACATCGTAAAATGCGGAATTTCGCTATTTGTACTATCCGACAATAAACAAAGGACGCCTTCTTTCCCGATCTCTGCCATCTTTGTTAAGTTTGCTGGCTCGCCGACAGGGGTGAAGTCAAATTTAAAGTCACCTGTATGCACAATTTGACCGACTGGCGTTTTCACAACGATGCCGTAGCTATCTGGAATGCTATGCGTCGTTCGGAAAAATGTGACCGCTGTTTTCCCGAACGAAATGACGTCGTCTTCTTGAATTTCAATTAATTTCGTTTGGCGAAGCAATCCGTGCTCCTCGAGCTTATTGCGAATGAGGCCGAGCGCTAACTTTCCACCGTAAATCGGCACGTTCACTTGGCGAAGCAAATACGGAATGCCGCCAATATGGTCTTCATGTCCATGGGTAATAAATAATCCTTTAATGTTTTCTGCGTTTTTCACTAAATAGCTATAATCAGGGATGACGTAATCAATTCCGAGCAATTCGTCCTCTGGAAACTTAATGCCGGCATCAATGATGATAATTTCGTCTTCATATTGTACGCCATATGTATTTTTCCCGATTTCGCCTAGACCGCCGAGCGCAAAAACACCAACTTGTTTATCTTTTAAACATTTCATCGTTCAATCTCCAATACGTGAAAATCAGGATGTTGCTGTTCGTACGCTAAATGCGCCCCTTCAAGCGGCTGAATGTATTCAATATTGATTTGACGGTCTTGTAGTTTTCGGCGCACATCCCGTTCGCTCTCTGCTTCAATGTATAGCGTCTTCGTTTTTTCTCTTACCGGCACTTCATCGATCGTATCTTGGTAAAACACTTTAAAAATCAACGTTCATCTCTCCTTATGTGTAATGTTGTAATCATTTTATTAGCCCCGAGCGCGTTCCGCTTTTCTTATTATATATAAAAAGTGTGGAATGGGAAACAAAATTGAAAAGAAGCCCTTCAACAGAAGGGCTCGTACAACGCTTAAGCAATTGATTTTCTGCGCAACAGTTCTTTCCATTGTTTGAGCAGCTTGCGTTTCAACTTTTTCAACATGACGCATCACTCCTCACTTTTATTGTATCCGATTTTGTCCGAAAGTAAATGTTTTATCTACTATTTATTATAAGAAGATGCTCGACAAATTTTGCATGGGAAAATATGCCGTTGTTCACGCCATTCATTGACAATTTCCTTTCCTTCCGTTACGGTATGTTTGTGAACTTTTACACGAGGAGAGAGAAGCATGGAGAGAAAAATCGTCTTTTTTGATATTGATGGAACGTTGTTAGATCACGATAAACAGCTGCCGCCATCGACATATGAAGCGGTGCAATCGTTAAAAAAGCAAGGAGTATATGTAGCCATCGCAACAGGAAGGGCGCCGTTTATGTTTGAATGGCTGCGACAAGAGTTAGATATTCAATCGTTCGTCAGCTTTAACGGACAATATGTCGTTTTTGAAGGGGAAGTGATTCACAATCAACCGCTTGACCGGGAACAGCTCCGCGCATTAAAACAAATGGCGCATGCAAATGAACATCCGCTTATTTTTATGGACGCCGACACGATGCGAGCAAGTGTCGCCGATCATCCGTACATTCATGAAAGCATGGGAAGCTTAAAGTTTGCCCACCCGCCTTACGATGAAACGTATGCTGAACATCATGACATTTATCAAGCGTTGTTGTTTTGTAAGCCGGAAGAAGAACAGCCGTATGTGACGTCGTTTCCGACGTTTCACTTCGTTCGCTGGCATGCTGTTTCGACCGATGTATTGCCGTATGGTGGCTCGAAAGCAGAAGGGATTAAAAAAATGATTGACGAGCTCGGCATTCGACGCGAACACGTCTATGCGTTCGGCGACGGATTAAACGATACGGAAATGTTGCGTTTTGTCGGGACAGGAGTGGCGATGGGAAATGGGCATGAAGAAGCGAAACGAGCGGCCGACTTTGTGACAAAAGCTGTCGATGAAGATGGTATTTTATTCGGGCTACGTCACCTTGGTTTATTAAAATAAAAGGGCTCCGTCATGGAAGCCCTTTTGTTCTTTTTACCGTTCGATCGGGATAGCGCCGGGTGGCACGTTGTACGGATGTTGCTTATTAATATGATCGTAAAACATAATGCCGTTTAAATGATCGATTTCATGTTGAAACACGATCGCTGGAAGCCCTTTTAAGCGCAGCTTCACCGTTTCGCCTTCAAGCGTCGTTCCCGTAACTGTAATGCGCATATAGCGCGGCACGTAACCAGGAATCGATTCGTCCACAGACAAACAGCCTTCTCCGCTCGTTAAATAACACATTTCGACAGAATGACTAACAATTTTTGGGTTAAACAGCGCGTAGCTATACAACGTTCCTTTTTCATCGGTCACATGTACCGCGATCATTCGCTTCGACACGTTAATTTGCGGAGCAGCCAAACCGATGCCCGGACGAAGCCCATATTTTTTCGCAACGTCAGGTTGTTGGCTCATTTTCACATATTCCAATAAACTCGCTAAAATGCGGCGATCTTCTTCGGACGGGGGAAGCGGCACTTCTTCCGCGACTTTTCGTAACGTCGGATGGCCATCTCTAATAATATCTTTCATCGTAATCACGTTGTTTCACTCCCTACTCGCATTGTAGACCATTTTTATTATGAAGGATGGATTAAAAAAGTGCAATTGTGTGGGAAACATATATATCCACGTTGTAAAACAGAAATAATACAGATGCTTAAAAAATAGTATAACAGATTCATAACACAGTTAAAAATTTCTAATTTTCATTTTTATATAGAACGGTGAAAGCAAACTGATTGACGAGCGTTGTCGAACGGTGTAAACTTAAAGTTGTAAAAAAACAGTTGTATTAATATGAAGCCCTTTATTCATTAATACAGCTTTCGATACACAACAGTGGTGAAAACAAATCGTTTTGGGCAAATTAAAAGGTGCATCATTTTACGTTTCGAAAGGAAAGGATGAGGTGAACAAAATGGGTAAAAAACCCCTATTTGATGTAAAAAAGCAACTTGAAAAAGTCGCTGAGCAGTATCCGACATTTCAAATTTTAAACGAGGAAGGCGAAGTCGTAAACGAAGCAGCGATGCCTAACTTAACGGATGAGCAATTCAAAGAGCTTATGCGCCGCATGGTATATACGCGCGTGCTTGACCAACGTTGCATTTCGTTAAACCGTCAAGGACGTCTCGGCTTCTATGCGCCAACAGCAGGACAAGAAGCGAGCCAATTAGCGAGCCATTTCGCGCTAGAAAAAGAAGACTTCATTTTACCGGGCTACCGTGACGTTCCGCAAATGATTTGGCACGGTTTACCGCTTTACCAAGCGTTTTTATTCTCGCGCGGTCATTTCCATGGCAACCAAATTCCTGAAGACGTGAACGTGTTGCCTCCGCAAATTATTATCGGTGCGCAAATTATTCAAGCAGCCGGCGTTGCGCTCGGCATGAAAAAGCGCGGCAAAAAAGCGGTCGCAGTTACATACACAGGTGACGGCGGTGCATCGCAAGGCGACTTCTACGAAGGAATTAACTTCGCCGGCGCGTTTAACGCTCCAGCGATTTTTATCGTTCAAAACAACCGTTTCGCGATTTCAACGCCAGTCGAAAAACAATCGGCGGCAAAAACAATCGCTCAAAAAGCAGCAGCAGCTGGTATTCCAGGCATTCAAGTCGACGGTATGGATCCGCTTGCTGTATATGTAGCGGTGCGTGACGCTCGCGAGCGCGCAATTAACGGCGAAGGTCCAACGCTTATTGAAACGCTTTGCTTCCGTTACGGTCCGCATACGATGGCTGGTGACGATCCGACACGCTATCGTTCAAAAGAGCTTGAAAACGAATGGGAGAAAAAAGATCCGCTCGTTCGTTTCCGTAAGTTTTTAGAAAACAAAGGATTATGGAGCGAAGAAGAAGAAAATCGCGTCATCGAACAAGCGAAAGAAGACATTAAAGAAGCGATTAAGAAAGCGGACGAAACACCGAAACAAAAAGTAACCGACTTAATGTCGATCATGTACGAAGAGATGCCTGCGTTTTTAAAAGAACAATACGAAATCTACAAAGAAAAGGAGTCGAAATAAGCAATGGCGCAAATGACAATGATTCAAGCAATCACGGATGCGTTGCGCGTAGAAATGCGCAAAGACCCGAACGTTCTCGTGTTTGGTGAAGACGTCGGTGTAAACGGCGGGGTATTCCGTGCGACAGAAGGATTGCAAGCAGAGTTTGGCGAAGATCGCGTATTCGACACACCGCTTGCAGAATCAGGAATTGGCGGTTTAGCGATCGGTTTAGCGTTACAAGGATTCCGCCCTGTGCCTGAAATTCAATTTTTCGGTTTCGTATACGAAGTGATGGATTCCATTTCTGGTCAAATGGCGCGCATGCGCTATCGTTCTGGCGGACGTTTCCATGCGCCAATTACCGTTCGTTCACCGTTTGGTGGCGGCGTACATACGCCAGAGTTGCACGCTGACAGCTTAGAAGGACTTGTTGCACAACAGCCAGGATTAAAAGTTGTCATCCCATCAACGCCGTACGATGCGAAAGGGTTACTCATTTCAGCCATTCGCGACAACGATCCGGTCATTTTCTTAGAGCATATGAAATTGTACCGTTCGTTCCGTCAAGAAGTGCCAGAAGGCGAATATACGATTCCGATCGGCAAAGCGGACGTGAAACGTGAAGGAACAGACGTGTCTGTCATCACGTACGGTGCGATGGTGCACGAGTCATTAAAAGCAGCAGCGGAGCTTGAAAAAGAAGGTATTTCTGTTGAAGTCATCGACTTACGTACCGTTCAACCGTTAGACATTGAAACGATTATAGCATCAGTTGAAAAAACAGGTCGCGCTGTCGTCGTACAAGAAGCGCAAAAACAAGCAGGTATTGCGGCAAACGTCGTAGCAGAAATTAATGAGCGCGCGATTCTTAGCCTTGAAGCGCCAGTGTTGCGCGTTGCAGCACCGGATACGGTATATCCGTTCTCGCAAGCAGAGCCAGTATGGTTACCGAACTTTAAAGATGTAATCGAAACAGTGAAAAAAGTCATGACGTTCTAATGGAGGGGGCATTCCCCTCCACATTTAAGAAACAGGAGGTTGAGATACATGGCATTTGAATTTAAATTACCGGACATCGGTGAAGGGATTCACGAAGGTGAAATTGTCAAATGGTTTGTAAAGCCGGGCGATGAAGTAAACGAAGACGACGTGCTTTGCGAAGTGCAAAACGATAAAGCTGTCGTTGAAATTCCATCTCCAGTTAAAGGAAAAGTGTTAGAAATTTTAGTTAGCGAAGGAACAGTGGCGACAGTTGGACAAACGTTAATTAAATTTGATGCGCCAGGATACGAAAACTTAAAGTTTAAAGGCGATCATGGCGATGAGCCAAAAGTAGAAGAAAAGAAAGAAGAAGTAAAACAAGAGCCAGCCGCACAAAGCGCGGAGCCGAAAAAACGCGTCATCGCGATGCCATCTGTGCGCAAATATGCGCGTGAAAAAGGTGTCGACATTCGTCTTGTGCAAGGAACAGGCAAAAACGGCCGCGTATTAAAACAAGACATTGACGCCTATTTAGCAGGTGGCGTAGCACCGCAAGCGGAAGCGCCAAAACAACCGGCAGAAGAAAAAGCTGCGCCAGTTCAAGAACAAAAAGCGGCACCAGCAGCACAACCGGTCGTGCTCGAAGGCGAGTTCCCAGAAACACGCGAGAAAATGAGCGGCATTCGTCGCGCGATTGCAAAAGCGATGGTGAACTCGAAACATACAGCACCTCACGTCACATTAATGGACGAAGTCGATGTGACAAAACTCGTTGCGCATCGTAAGAAATTTAAAGACGTCGCAGCACAAAAAGGCATTAAGTTAACGTTCTTGCCATATGTCGTTAAAGCGTTAACGTCTGCGCTTCGCGAATACCCAGCGCTTAACACATCCATTGACGATGCGACGGAAGAAATTATTCATAAACATTACTACAACATCGGAATTGCAGCGGACACAGATAAAGGCTTGCTCGTTCCAGTTGTTAAACACGCAGACCGCAAATCGATTTTTGCGATCGCAAAAGAAATTAACGAGCTTGCGACAAAAGCGCGCGAAGGCAAATTAATGCCAAACGAAATGAAAGGTGCAACTTGCACAATTACAAACATCGGTTCTGCAGGTGGTCAATGGTTTACACCAGTCATCAACCATCCGGAAGTAGCGATTTTAGGTATCGGTCGCATTTCAGAAAAGCCGGTCGTACGCGATGGCGAAATTGTAATCGCTCCGGTATTAGCGTTGTCGTTAAGCTTCGATCACCGCATGATCGACGGTGCAACGGCACAAAACGCATTAAATCATATTAAACGTTTATTAAACGATCCTGAATTATTGTTAATGGAGGCGTAATGCGATGGTAGTAGGCGATTTCGCAATTGAAACAGAAACTCTCGTCGTCGGTGCAGGCCCTGGCGGTTACGTCGCAGCGATTCGTGCGGCGCAGCTCGGCCAAAAAGTAACGATCGTTGAAAAAGGAAACCTCGGCGGTGTGTGCTTAAACGTCGGATGTATTCCGTCAAAAGCGCTCATTTCTGCCGGACACCGTTATGAAATTGCGACACACTCGCAAGATATGGGCATTTTCGCAGAAAACGTGAAAGTTGACTTCTCGAAAGTGCAACAATGGAAAGCGGGCGTCGTGAAAAAATTAACAGGTGGCGTAGAAAGTTTATTAAAAGGCAATAAAGTTGAGATCGTGCGCGGCGAAGCGTATTTCGTTGACGAAAATACCGTTCGCGTCATGACGGAAAATAGCGCGCAAACGTACAAATTTAAAAACGCGATTATCGCAACAGGTTCTCGTCCGATCGAGCTGCCAACATTTAAATTTTCAAAGCGCGTGCTTGACTCGACAGGCGCACTCAACTTGTCTGACATTCCAAAGTCGATGGTTGTCATCGGCGGCGGTTACATCGGCACAGAGCTAGGAACGGCGTATGCGAACTTCGGAACGAAAATTACCATTTTAGAAGGAGCAGACGAAATTTTATCTGGCTTTGAAAAACAAATGAGCGCAGTCGTTCGTCGCCGCTTGAAGAAAAAAGGCGTTGACGTCTTCACAAACGCCCTCGCGAAAGGTGTTGAAGAGCGTGAAGATGGCGTCACAGTGACGTTTGAAGTCAATGGCGAAACGAAAACGATCGATGCTGAATACGTGCTCGTTACAGTTGGTCGCCGTCCGAACACAGAAGAGATGGGCTTGGAACAAATCGGTGTGAAAATGACGGAGCGCGGCTTAATTGAAATCGACAAACAATGCCGCACAAGCGTACCAAACATTTATGCGATCGGTGACGTCGTCGCAGGTCCACCGCTTGCGCATAAAGCATCATACGAAGGAAAAATTGCGGCAGAAGCGATCGCAGGCCATCCGTCTGAAATTGATTACTTAGCTATTCCAGCCGTTGTCTTCTCCGACCCTGAATGTGCTTCTGTCGGTTATTTTGAAAAACAAGCGATTGAAGAAGGCATTGATATCATTACAGCGAAATTCCCGTTTGGCGCAAACGGTCGTGCTCTTGCGTTAAACGAAACAGACGGCTTCTTAAAACTCGTCTTAACGAAAGACGATGGCGTCATTATCGGTGCACAAATCGTCGGACCGAACGCGTCAGATATGATCGCAGAGCTCGGCTTAGCGATTGAAGCAGGCATGACAGCAGAAGATATTGCGATGACGATTCATGCGCATCCAACGCTCGGTGAAATTACGATGGAAGCAGCGGAAGTGGCGCTCGGTAGCCCAATTCATATTATTAATAAATAAAAAAAGAGGATGGCTTAGCCGTCCTCTTTTTCATGTTTTTTCCCTTGCGATCATATGATAGTTGTAAGGGGTGTATGAACATGTATATCGTTTTTTTACTTCAACTCATCATTTGGAGCTTATTTTCACTCGTTGAATGGAGATCGGCTCACGATCATTTGATTTTTAAGGCGCTATTGTTTGTCATATTTATGTATGTAGCCTTTTTGCTTGCGCTTCGCTTTCATTTGACGAAAAAGCGCGCATGTTGGACAACCTTGTTGACGATCGCCATTTATTTTCTTTGCCGTGAGCTGTTCTGGGCTTATCGTTTGTAGTAGTACATGATGCGCCCGTTAAATAAATGAAGCTTTCCCGCCATTCGTTTGGCGAAAAATTTACATAGCTCGTTTGCTTTTCCTTTATCGCCATGCGTCGCTTGTTTCGGGAGAACGAACTCGACCGCCCGATCGCGCATGCGGCATTCGATCATATAGTAACGTGCATCTTTTCCGACGAGAATGATGCGGTCTTCGTTTATGACGATATCGTATGGAAAAGCGGACTGTTCGTAGTCCCAGCCGAGCTGTTCGCCTGTTTTGCGGGCGATATCACGAAATTGTTCAAGCAATTGCTTACATTGTTCTAACGTCACCGTCTCCCATGTTGATGCAGGGACAAGTTCAATGGTAGCTGTATAAGCCATTTTGTTCACCTCGATACGTTGAAATCACTTTCATTGTATCACGTACATATGTAAAAAAACAAATAATTGCGAAAATATAAATGATGCGGTATAATGAATGTTAACCTATTAGAAGGAGGGAATGATATGCACGTATTTGAAAAATTGTATGATGAGCATGAAAAAGTAAAAGTGAGGTTCGTCGGTTTTACGACAAAAGACGTTCGCTACGATTTTGGCATCGTTTATACGAACATGTTTTTTGGCAAGCCGCTCGTCATCTGTATGCAAACAGGCCGCTCAGCTCTCCTCGACCCGAAAGACATCGAAGACCACGACTACTTACAACGAATATTTCGCATCGACACGAAAGAACAAGCTGAAGATTTAGCTGAATTTTTCTCAGACATTTTACCAACGACACCTTATGCTGAACAATATGAGTAAGAGGCGTGAAATACGTCTCTTTTTTTGTTTAAATATGTCATACTAATTCCTATTGACAAAATAAATGTGACATATTATTATGAAATCAGTAAAACGTTTTCAACATTCCAAACGAAAAGGGGTTATCGGGGATGGGTACAATTGTATGCCAAACATGCAATGCGACGATTGATCATTTTGAAGATGAAAAAGTAACGGTATTGTACGGTCAATGTTGTACGTGCGATTGTGAAGACGAGGAATAATAAGCTTTGGGGGATGGGGAGAATATATAGAGAAAAGAGACTGGTTTTCGCCAGTCTCTTTTTTACAAGCGGAGTGCTACACTCCGCTTTTATCGTTTATGATGTTCTTTAATGACGCGCAACGTTCGTAACGTATCGTCTTCCGGGCCTTGCACCGGCAAGCCGACTTCTATATTTTTACGAATGTAGTTTAAGTTATCTTCTGTAATAATTTCACCTGGAATAAAAATTGGAATGCCCGGTGGATAAACCATGACAAACTCAGCAATAATGCGTCCGGCTGACTCGTCAAATGGCACGACTTCCGTTTCAGCATAAAACGCATCGCGCGGTGTAAGCGCAAGAATCGGAATATCTGGTAAAAGCACTTTCGGCTTTTTCCCGACTTCTGCTTGATGGCGAAATTCGTTTGATAAATGGCGAAGCGCATCGACTAATATGTTCGTTTCGCGCTCAGTATCGCCAGGTGTAATAATACATAAAATGTTATATAAATCAGATAACTCCACTTCAATGTTGTAACGTTCACGCAACCATTTTTCTACTTCATAGCCTGTTAGTCCAAGCTCTTTCACAGAAATAATGAGCTTCGTCGGATCGTAGTCAAACGTCGCTTTCGTGCCGATAATTTCTTTTCCGACGCAATATAAATAGTCGATGTCGTTAATTTGTTTGCGCGTTTCATTTGCTAGGCGAATCGCTCGTTCAGCAAGCTCATGTCCTTCTGTCGCAAGCCGTTTGCGCGCCACATCGAGTGAAGCAAGCAGCAAATAGGACGTTGACGTCGTCGTTAACATGCTTAAAATCGCTTGCACTCGCTTTGCCGACACAAGCCCTTCTTTGACGTTTAAAATCGAACTTTGCGTCATCGAGCCGCCGAGCTTATGTACGCTCGTCGCCGACATATCTGCCCCGGCTTGCATCGCAGAAAGCGGCAATTCTTCATGGAAGTGAATATGCACCCCATGCGCTTCATCGACAAGGACAGGAACATGATAGCGATGAGCGATGTCGACGATGCGTTTCAAGTCGCCGGCGATGCCAAAATACGTCGGATTAATGACGAGCACCCCTTTGGCGTCAGGATGTTGTTTTAATGCCGCCTCTACCGCTTCTGGTGTAATGCCGTGCGAAATGCCGAGCTCTTTATCGATTTCAGGATGAACGAAAATCGGTGTCGCTCCTGAGAAAACGATCGCTGACATGACAGACTTATGCACGTTTCGTGGGACGATAATTTTATCCCCAGGTCCTGCGACGGACATGACCATCGTCATAATCGCTCCGCTCGTTCCTTGAACGGAGAAAAACGTATAGTCCGCTCCAAACGCTTCCGCTGCTAGCTGTTGCGCCCGTTTAATCATTCCTTTTGGCTGATGTAAATCATCAAGCGGACCGATGTTAATTAAATCCATCGCTAACGCATTCTCTCCAATAAAGGAGCGAAACTGCTCGTCCATTCCTGCTCCTTTTTTATGGCCAGGAATATGAAATTGAATCGGATTTTTCTTTATATGCTCTAACAGTCCGGTAAATAACGGTGTTTCATACTGTGACAATTTCGCTGTACACCTCTTTAACTTGGATTTACATAAAACAAAGTGAATTATAGCACTTCTTCATACGTTTGCAAAGATGATTTTTTTGTTTAAAAATGAAAGGCGATGTATGTTTCTTCATTTATTGTTTGTGAAGGACTTTTCTTTATGTGTGAAGAATGATAAAAAGTAAAGGGGGAATGGAGTGTGAATTGGAAAACGAGAGTAACGGAGTTGTTAGGCATTCGTTATCCGATTATTCAAGGAGGTTTAGCGTATTTAGCATATGCTGATTTAGCGGCTGCGGTATCGAATGCCGGGGGGCTAGGACAAATTACGGCGATGTCGCTCGGGACGCCTGATGAGCTGCGCGAAGAAATTAAAAAAGTGCGTGAAAAAACGGATAAACCGTTCGGGGTCAATTTTGCGATCGGGCAACATGGGCGTCCGTTTGCGCACATGCTTGACGTAGCGATAGAAGAACAGGTGCCGGTCATTTCGATGACAGGTGGAAACCCTGCGCCGATTTTTGAGCGGTTACAAGGCGTGCCGGTGAAAAAACTTGTGCTCGTAGCCGCCGTACGTCAAGCGGTGAAGGCGGAGCAATTAGGCGCAGATGCTGTTATGGTCGTCGGACAAGAAGGGGGTGGACATCTCGGTAAACATGATATCGGGACGTTCGTGTTAGTGCCGCGCGTCGTCGATTGTGTATCGATTCCGGTCATCGCTTCAGGGGGTATCGGAGACGGTCGCGGGCTGATGGCCGCCTTAGCGCTCGGTGCGGAAGGAATCGAGATGGGCACGCGCTTTATTGCGACGAAAGAATGCATTCATGCGCATCCTGTGTATAAACAAATGCTTGTGGAACGCACAGAAAGCGATACCGTCGTCATTAAACGAAGTCTCGGTGCCCCTGCCCGCGCCTTGTTAAACGAGTGGACGGAAAAAATTTTACAGTTTGAACAAGAGGGGAAAGGATACGAACAGTTAAAAGAGTACATTAGCGGACAAGCGAATAAGCGGTTTATTTACGACGGCAATACGGAAGAAGGGTTTGCATGGGCGGGACAAGTGATCGGGCTTATTCGCGATGTACCGAGCGTGGACGAACTTTTTACGCGCATCATTCAAGAGGCGGAACAAATTCGCGCACGTTGGGCAAACTAAAGGAAGACAACGATGAGAGAAAGGTGAACATCATGAAATATGCGTATCCGATTGATTACAGCTGGTCGACAGAAGAAATCATTGACGTTATTAAATTTTACGAAGGAATTGAACAAGCGTACGAACAAGGCATTGCGCGAGAACAGCTGATGAACTTATATCGTCGCTTTAAACAAATCGTCCCAAGCAAAGCGGAAGAACGAAAACTGTGCGACGAATTTGAGAAAGTAAGCGGCTATTCGCCATATAAAACGATGAAAAAAGTAAAAGAGTTGTCCAACGGAGATATTGTGAACATGTAAAGTTGCATATCCCCTTTCCGTTACATAGTATGTAAAAAAAGAAAATATTCAAAAAAAGACTTCAAAACGGAAGGGGTGCACGATATGCGAAAAACTGCCGATGGATTGAAAAGAATGGATGGAGAACGACGAATCAAAGTATTAAAGCTCGAAGTAGACTACGAATTAGCCACCCTTTATGAAGCGATGTTAGAAAATAACGAAGCGAAAAAAAATGAATGTAAACGAAAATTAGAAAAATTACGCCAAGAACTGATTCGTCTGTCGAAATGAAACGGACGCGAGAAGGCGGCAAGCGCCGCCTTTTCTACATAAGTATATGCAGGAGGATGAATATGTGGAACGAAATTGATCAACATATGCAGCATTGGATTCGCGAAGCAGGGGAGCGCATTCGTGATGCGTTCCAAACGAAACTAAACATCGAAACGAAGTCAAGTCCGTCCGATTTAGTGACAAACGTCGATCGGGAAATTGAACAATTTTTTATTGAGCGCATTCGCAAGACGTATCCGACGCATCGCGTTTTAGGGGAAGAAGGGTTTGGCGATCAGCTCGAGGCGTTAGACGGCACCGTTTGGATCATTGATCCGATTGACGGGACGATGAATTTCGTTCATCAGCAACGTCATTTCGCCATTTCAGTCGGGGTGTTTCACGATGGGGTAGGCATGCTCGGCTACATTTACGACGTCGCATTTGACGAACTGTACTATGCCCAAAAAGGAAAAGGAGCGTTTGTAAACGGTACGCCGCTTCCTCCGCTTGAAAAAACGACGCTTGACCGCTCCGTTATTTCATTAAATGCAACATGGGTGACGGAAAACCGCCGCATCGATCCGAATGTGCTTGCCCCGCTCGTGAAAAAAGCGCGCGGCACTCGCTCGTACGGTTCCGCTGCGCTCGAAATGGCGTACATTGCCGCTGGGAAGCTCGATGCGTACATTACGCTTCGTTTATCCCCTTGGGATATTGCAGGTGGCATGGTGATCGTTCAAGAAGTTGGCGGTGTCGTGACAAACTTGTACGGCGAACCGCTCAATATGATCGAAAAAAGTTCCGTATTCGTTTCTAAACCGGGATTGCACGAAGAAGTACTTTCGATTATTAAGCGCTAACTATCGCTCGTTAGCGCCTTTTCTTTTTTTTAATGAAAAGCCGAATCCCATGACGCCAAAGAAAGCGATCGTCGCCGCAATGATCGCCGGCACATGTCGGTAAGCGATCGCAATGCCGATGACGATCATCATCGTCGTCGCAAGCAATGCGATCATAAAAAAAAGCGGTTGAAATTTGTTCATATGTCTTCCTCCTCTTTCCTTTTAGATTACAACAAAACATTCCGCTTTTCTACTATGTTTGTGCTATAATAGACGCGCAATGTTGAAAAATAGGAGTTGACAAAAGTGAGAAATGATATTCGCAACATCGCGATTATTGCGCACGTTGACCATGGAAAAACGACGTTAGTCGACCAACTGCTTCGCCAGTCCGGTACGTTTCGGGCGAACGAACAAGTGGAAGAACGAGCGCTTGATCGCAACGATCTTGAACGTGAACGAGGCATTACCATTTTAGCAAAAAATACAGCGATTCAATACAAAGGGACGCGCATTAACATTTTAGATACGCCGGGACATGCCGACTTTGGCGGCGAAGTCGAGCGCATTATGCGCCTTGTCGATGGCGTATTGCTCGTCGTCGATGCGTATGAAGGATGCATGCCGCAAACGCGATTCGTATTAAAAAAAGCGCTTGAACAAAACTTAACACCGATTGTCGTCGTCAATAAAATTGACCGCGAATTCGCCCGCCCGCACGAAGTTGTCGACGAAGTGATCGATTTATTTATTGAGCTTGGCGCAACGGAAGATCAGCTTGAGTTTCCGGTCGTGTATGCTTCAGCGATTAACGGGACAGCGAGTTTACATGCCGACAAACAAGACGCCGATATGACGGCGCTATTTGAAACGATTGTCGAACATATTCCTGCCCCTATGGACAATAGCGATGAGCCGCTTCAATTTCAAGTGGCGCTTCTTGACTATAACGATTACGTTGGCCGAATTGGCATCGGACGCATTTTCCGCGGGCGCATGCAAGTCGGGCAGCAAGTGGCGCTCATGAAACTTGACGGATCGGTAAAAACGTTTCGCGTCACGAAACTGTTTGGCTTTCTTGGCTTAAAGCGCATCGAAATTGAAGAAGCGAAAGCAGGCGATTTAGTCGCCGTTTCCGGCATGGAAGATATTAACGTAGGCGAGACAGTATGTCCGCTTGATGCGCAAGAGGCGTTACCTCCGCTTCGCATTGACGAACCGACGTTGCAAATGACGTTTCTTGTCAATAATAGCCCATTTGCCGGACGTGAAGGGAAACATGTCACAGCGAGAAAAATTGAAGAGCGCCTTCGCCTCCAGTTAGAAACGGACGTCTCGCTTCGCGTCGAACCGACCGATTCGCCGGATGCATGGATCGTGTCAGGGCGCGGAGAGTTACATTTATCCATTTTAATTGAAAATATGCGCCGTGAAGGATTTGAGCTACAAGTATCAAAACCGGAAGTCATTATGAAAGAGATTGACGGTGTCATGTGCGAACCTGTGGAGCGCGTGCAAATTGATATTCCTGAAGAGTATACAGGGGCGATTATGGAGTCGCTCGGTGCGCGCAAAGGGGAAATGGTCGATATGATCAACAACGGAAACGGGCAAGTGCGCCTTATTTTCCTCGTTCCTGCGCGCGGATTAATCGGGTATCGGACAGAATTTATGTCGCTTACGCGCGGATACGGCATTTTAAACCATTCATTTGATAGCTACCAGCCGGTCATTGCAGGTCAAATTGGCGGCAGACATCAAGGTGTGCTCATTTCGATGGAAACAGGAAAAGCGACCGCTTACGGCATTATGCAAGTGGAAGACCGAGGCGTCATTTTCATCGAGCCGGGAACGGAAGTATATGAAGGGATGATCGTTGGCGAACATAGCCGCGACAACGATTTAGTCGTAAACGTATGCAAAACGAAACACGTGACAAACGTCCGCTCGTCAACGAAGGAACAGACGGTGACGATGAAAAAACCGCGCCTTATGACGTTAGAAGAAGCGCTCGAATATTTAAACGACGACGAATATTGCGAAGTGACGCCACAATCGATTCGCTTACGAAAAAAAATATTAGATAAAAACGAACGCGAAAAAATGGCGAAAAAGAAAAAACTCGCCGAGCAAAAGAAATAGGAGGAGTCGTCATGGATGTGATCGGTCGCCTGTCATTTTTCGCTTCGCTATATCACGTGCATGAACAACCGGAAAAAGGAATGTGGTTGTTATACGGGACGATTGTTGTGTTAGCCATGATCGTATATCGTCTTGGCTTTGCTCGCAAGCTGCCGCTATTAAAAAACGTTGTCATTTATACGCTACTTGTGCTCGGTTGTACGATTTTAACGTTTTTTGCTGTTTTTTTACCTGTGGCAGAAGGATTGCTTGTCGCAGCGGTCGTGTTAATGATTTATAAATGGCGATTGCGTCAAGAAAGGAAGGAGAGCGCATGAAGCTACAAGATGCGGTGTACAATTGGTTGACGATTACGGTGGTTGCTCATGCGCGCCCGAACGACACAGCAGCACAAGAAACAGAACGATTTTTTGCCGATTTGTTGCGGGAAGATCATGCAGTTGAGCAAATCGCATATACGAAAGAAGGCGACGTCTATACAGTTGCATTTACCGTAAATAACGAATCGCGCACGTTTCGCTTTCCAGCGGAACTTGTTGAAACAATGCTTGATCAAATAAATCGCGAGCCAGAAAAATATATGAATTATGAATAAGCGTCCATGCTTCATGCATGGTGCTTTTTCTTATTTGAACCGTATAACATATGGAGAACATGATACATCTAACAGAAAAAGAAGTATTTGGTTGCTCATCATGCATAGCTGTCGTCGCCCACCAATGTTGCAAAAGTTTTTTAAGGGGGACGACAGTATTTGATTTACCATTCCGTTTCATGTTTGCTCGAGCGATAAAAGCGAAATTTGCCGGTCGCTAGCCGCTCTTTCGTTTTTTGCGCAATGCGCTCATGGCACGTTTCACACATATATGTATGAATCGGCCGGTTGCGCAAACGTTTCGCAAGCAGCGATTCATCGTTTAACGTATCTATTTTTTCACAAAGAATGCAACGTACTCTCATCGTCAAACCTCACATGTTTTTTGATAAATAGTATATCATATCATTTGAAAGTGTGTGAAAAAAAGGTATGATAAAGTTTGAGTCAAGACTTTGTGGGAGATTTTTTTCTCGACCGATTTTTTTGGTTATATATGGTTTTATAAAATCGTTATATGTAAGCGCTTTTACTTGCTCTCATCCTGTAGGTATGTGCGTTTTCCCT
>NZ_JAHZOE010000090.1:0-293 GCF_019448545.1 Anoxybacillus sp. ST4
CCTTAGAAAGGAGGTGATCCAGCCGCACCTTCCGATACGGCTACCTTGTTACGACTTCACCCCAATCATTTGCCCCACCTTCGGCGGCTGGCTCCCGTAAGGGTTACCTCACCGACTTCGGGTGTTGCAAACTCTCGTGGTGTGACGGGCGGTGTGTACAAGGCCCGGGAACGTATTCACCGCGGCATGCTGATCCGCGATTACTAGCGATTCCGGCTTCATGCAGGCGAGTTGCAGCCTGCAATCCGAACTGAGAGCGGCTTTTTGGGATTGGCTCCCCCTCGCGGGTTCGC
>NZ_JAHZOE010000091.1:0-292 GCF_019448545.1 Anoxybacillus sp. ST4
CCCCGAAGCATATCGGTGTTTGTCCCGTCCTTCATCGGCTCCTAGTGCCAAGGCATCCACCGTGCGCCCTTTCTAACTTAACTAAACACACTTTTCAGCCTGTTATCTAGTTTTCAAAGAACAATTTTAACCTTGTCTCCTCTATAGTGAGTAGACGCAGGCACAAAGTTACTCCTTGAACCTGCTTCATCGCAGCTTTGCGCCGAGGAATCTGTCTTCCTCGAAGCCACTTTTAGACGCAGGCGCAAGTCGAGGGATATTCCCTCAAAACTAAACGAAGCGAAAAAGCGTT
>NZ_JAHZOE010000092.1:0-292 GCF_019448545.1 Anoxybacillus sp. ST4
GTAGGAGTCTGGGCCGTGTCTCAGTCCCAGTGTGGCCGATCACCCTCTCAGGTCGGCTACGCATCGTCGCCTTGGTGAGCCGTTACCTCACCAACTAGCTAATGCGCCGCGGGCCCATCCTGTAGCGGCAGCTTGCGCCGCCTTTCAACGAAACGTCATGCGACATTTCGTATTATCCGGTATTAGCACCGATTTCTCGGTGTTATCCCCGTCTACAGGGCAGGTTGCCCACGTGTTACTCACCCGTCCGCCGCTAACGATTCAAAAGCAAGCTTTTGAATCGTCCGCTCGA
>NZ_JAHZOE010000093.1:0-287 GCF_019448545.1 Anoxybacillus sp. ST4
AAATGACATTGCCCAATCCATTACTCGCTTTGAACAGTACGTTCTACAACACCCGGATGAGGTGTTACGCCGCATGGGGTGTGCTGTGTGAATCAGAGGTTAAAATGCCAATTTGGATGTATATAATATAGAGTCGTTTACGTTAACTGAAGTGTATGAGTTTGTAACTATTCAGCCACATCATAAAGTGAGCTGAATATTTTTTGCTTTTCCTGTCTATGATGTGAATATTGATAGACAAGGAGGTGAATCACATGTTGACGGTACAACAAGCTGTATTTACAGTT
>NZ_JAHZOE010000094.1:0-286 GCF_019448545.1 Anoxybacillus sp. ST4
CACATGCATCGTTCCTTCCGCACTCCCCATCGCCCTCATGTTTGTCGTGTCGATCCCTTTTTCCTTCAACCATACGCGATAGTCACGCAAACATCCTGGCATCTCCTCGATTCGACGAACAAGCGCCTCAAGTTGCTTTTCCTTCTCCTCATGTTCTAGCGTACCGATGGCACTTGTGAGTTCTCGTAACACGCCTTCTTCATCCCATGATGCCAATTTCTTTCGAATCACTCGATATCTCGCATGACCTCGGAACAATTGACGAATCTCCCTCGCCACATGGAAC
>NZ_JAHZOE010000095.1:0-286 GCF_019448545.1 Anoxybacillus sp. ST4
AAAAAACGCTTTTTCGCTTCGTTTAGTTTTGAGGGAATATCCCTCGACTTGCGCCTGCGTCTAAAAGTGGCTTCGAGGAAGACAGATTCCTCGGCGCAAAGCTGCGATGAAGCAGGTTCAAGGAGTAGCTTTGTGCCTGCGTCTACTTCCTATAGAGGCGACGAGGTTGAAATTGTTCTTTGAAAACTAGATAACAGGCTGAAAAGTGTGTTTAGTTAAGTTAGAAAGGGCGCACGGTGGATGCCTTGGCACTAGGAGCCGATGAAGGACGGGACAAACACCGATA
>NZ_JAHZOE010000096.1:0-282 GCF_019448545.1 Anoxybacillus sp. ST4
AACGCTTTTTCGCTTCGTTTAGTTTTGAGGGAATATCCCTCGACTTGCGCCTGCGTCTAAAAGTGGCTTCGAGGAAGACAGATTCCTCGGCGCAAAGCTGCGATGAAGCAGGTTCAAGGAGTAACTTCGTGCCTGCGTCTACTTCCTATAGAGGAGACGAGGTTGAAATTGTTCTTTGAAAACTAGATAACAGGCTGAAAAGTGTGTTTAGTTAAGTTAGAAAGGGCGCACGGTGGATGCCTTGGCACTAGGAGCCGATGAAGGACGGGACAAACACCGATA
>NZ_JAHZOE010000097.1:0-275 GCF_019448545.1 Anoxybacillus sp. ST4
AGAAAAGCGGAGATGTTAGTTCGCAGCTAGACATCACGCGATAACAAACGCTTTTTCGCTTCGTTTAGTTTTGAGGGAATATCCCTCCATTTGCGCCTGCGTCTACAAGTGGATTCGAGGAAGATGGATTCCTCGGCGCATGGCAGCAAAGATGTAGCTTCAAGAAGAAGCCATGTTCCTTGAAAACTAGATAACAGGTAAGAGAAAAGCGACAAACGGTTCTCGGCGTGGCCGAGAGCTAGACAGCACAAGGCTGTAAAGTGTGTTTAGTTAAG
>NZ_JAHZOE010000098.1:0-272 GCF_019448545.1 Anoxybacillus sp. ST4
TACTCCTTGAACCTGCTTCATCGCAGCTTTGCGCCGAGGAATCTGTCTTCCTCGAAGCCACTTTTAGACGCAGGCGCAAGTCGAGGGATATTCCCTCAAAACTAAACGAAGCGAAAAAGCGTTTTTTCATCATATCAATGATATCCCTTAGAAAGGAGGTGATCCAGCCGCACCTTCCGATACGGCTACCTTGTTACGACTTCACCCCAATCATTTGCCCCACCTTCGGCGGCTGGCTCCCGTAAGGGTTACCTCACCGACTTCGGGTGTTG
>NZ_JAHZOE010000099.1:0-272 GCF_019448545.1 Anoxybacillus sp. ST4
GGAGAGCTTAACTTCCGTGTTCGGGATGGGAACGGGTGTGACCTCTCCGCTATCGTCACCGAGCAAACATGCTTCTTTTCGCCGCATAAGGCGTGAAGGATAATTCCTTCAAAACTAGATAACAGGTTAGCCTACGCTTTTCTTACTGTCTAGCTTCGAACTAACGTTCTCGCTTTTCTTGTGTGCTTAGTTAAGTCCTCGATCGATTAGTATCCGTCAGCTACACGTGTCGCCACGCTTCCACCTCGGACCTATCAACCTTGTCATCTTCA